>NZ_JBNGOP010000010.1:0-158271 GCF_050589625.1 Maribacter sp. 2-571
ACAAACTCGACGTCATGTTCACGGCCTTTATCTATATCGCCCTGATTTTCGATGCAATTAGTGTTAACACGCCCTAGAAAACATATTGTTTATGCCGCTTCTTCCAGTAAGGGTCCGGATTCTTTGGAGGTATCCGGATTTCGAAGGTTTCGTAAACCGGTTTTTATGCGGTAGGTAATGTTAAAGAGTACGGGCACCACGATTAAGGTTAAAAAAGTAGCCACGATCAGGCCGAAGATTACCGTCCAGGCCAGGGGTCCCCAGAAAATTACATTATCCCCACCCATATAAACTTTAGGGTTTCCGGTAGCGAACAACGAAAAGAAATCGATGTTCAAACCTATCGCCAAAGGAATCAGTCCCAAGACCGTGGTAATGGCGGTCAAGATTACCGGGCGAAGTCTTGCCTTCCCGGCCTTGGTAATTACTTTGGTTACCTGCTCCATGTTCAAAAGGTCCTTGTCGTCCATACCCAGCTTTACTTTTTTACGGTCGATCAATATTTGCGTATAATCGAGTAGCACCACCCCGTTGTTCACCACGATTCCTGCCAAGGAAATAATGCCCATCATAGTCATCATGATCACAAACGACCAACCGGTCAGCATTAGGCCGCCAAAAACACCGATAAAACTTAGAAAGATGGCGATCATAATGATCAATGGTTTTGAAATGCCACCGAACTGGAAGATCAAAATCAACATGATCAATCCCAATCCGGAGAAGAACGCTCCCACCAAAAATTGCTGTTGCTTGTTCTGTTCCTCGATCTGACCGGTAAAGTCTATTTTAACGTTCTCGGGCAGGCCTTTGAAATCATTCATTTCTTCTTCGATTTCGGCAACGATGGCACCCGCATCACTAAAACCGGGTTTCAGCTGGGAGTAGACCGTTACGATCCGTTTTTTGTCCTTGTGCTTGATCGCACTAAAGCCGGATGAATTTCGCTGTTTGGCGACCGCCGATACCGGAACCTCTTTTATTTGCCCGGAAGCCTGGTCCCTAAAAATGATGTTTTGGTTGAAAAGGGCGTTACGATTGTAGCGCAGGTCTTCGTTAAAGCGCACATTGATATCGTAATCTTCCCCATCGACCTTATATACTCCGGCTTTTTCCCCAAATAGCGACCGCCGTAACTGCTGTCCTACCTGGCCTACGGAAACGCCTAGTTCCCCAGCCTTTTCGCGGTCGACCACAACTTGCATGGAAGGTTTGCTCTTATTGACATCTATCTTCAATTCTTCGATGCCGGCAATGTTTTTGGTATTGATGAAATTTCGGATATCCTCGGCGGTATTGATCAACTCCGTATAGTCTTTCCCCTCCAATTCGATGTTGATGGGATATCCTGCGGGCGGACCGTTATAGTCCTTTTCAACGGAAATGGCCACACCGGGATATACGCCCGTGAGTTCCTCTTGTATTTCCTTCCGTAGTTCCTCGGTATCTCGGCCGTCGCGGTATTTGAATTCCCGCATCGACACGGTAACCTTGCCCCGATGGGGCATTTCAGCAGATGAACCACCGTCCGTTTGAGGGTTCCCGGCACCTTCCCCTACTTGGGAAACGGCCGACTCTACCAGATAGTTAAAATCCCCATCCATGTATTTGGGCCTGCGCGTTACGGCATACACCCTTTCTTCGATTTCCTTGGTCAAGGCATCGGTTTTCTCGATGGAGGTTCCCTGAGGGTATTCGATGTATGCATAAATTTCGTTCGGGGTATTGTCCGGAAAGAATTCTATTTTGGTCCGCCCACTGCCGACCGACATGCCGAAAAGCATAAACACCGCGATCAGCATAATAAACGTGATGCCAAAATACCAATAGACATTACCGCCCCTCAGCGCATGTTTGATCCTGCGTTCGTACCAGTTTTCGAAACGGACCATTGTTTTACTTTGAAAACGGATCGCCCATTTTTTAAGTGCATACTTGTAGACCCAGAACAGGATCGCCGTAATGATCATTACACTTCCCAAAGCCCTCATGCTGCCACCAAAAATGAGAATGAACAGCCCAAAACCCCCCAAAATGGAACTAATACGGATCAGCTGTTTTACGGAAAGTTCTTTTTCCCCGATTTCCATATATTGGGAAACCAACATGGAGTTCATGAAAATGGCTACAAATAGGGAGGAGCCCAAAACTACGGATAACGTAATCGGAAAATAGATCATAAACTGGCCAAATATGCCCGGCCAAAGCCCTAAGGGTACAAATGCAGCTACGGTCGTTAAGGTAGATATGATAATGGGAAATGCAATTTCGCCGATACCCTTTTTGGCGGCCTCCGTACGGCTCATGCCCTCGCTCATCAATCGGTAAACGTTTTCGACCACCACAATACCGTTATCCACCATCATACCGAGGCCCATGATCATTCCAAAAAGGATCATGGTGTTCAAGGTGTAGCCCAAATTGTTCAATATCATAAATGACATGAACATCGACATGGGTATGGCGAAGCCTACAAACAGGGCATTTCGAAATCCTAAAAAGAACATTAACACGGTAACCACCAGAATGATCCCGAAAATAATGTTGTTTACCAGATCGTCTACCTGGTTCAAGGTCCTGCCGGAAGAGTCATTGGCGATGGTGATGTTTAAACTCGCCGGATAATAGTTTTCTTGTGCCTCCTTCACCAATTCCCGAACCTTGGTAGTGGCCTCGATCATGTTTTTTCCCGAGCGTTTTTTGATATCTAGCATCACCACGCTCTTCCCAAATTCCCGGGCATAGGTGGTTTTTTCTTCCTCATCAAAGGATATTTGGGCAATATCCTTTAAATATACCGCTCCGTTTTCCGATTTTACCACAAAGTCGTTCAGCTGCCTGGGATCTTTGATCTCTCCCAATATCCGAATGGTACGGCGTTGCCCTCCCGACTGGATGTTACCGGCCGACATGGTGGTATTTCCATTGCTGATTGCCCCGATAACATCTTGAAAGCTGATTTTTGCAGCCATCATTTTATAAACGTCCACAGCAATTTCAACTTCTTTTTCCTGGGCGCCGCGAATGCTGACTTCCTTTATTTGAGGAAGGTCTTCCACCTCGTCTTGCATGTATTCCGCAAACTCCTTCAATTTTTCCACCGGATAATCTCCGGTAAAATTGACGTTCATTATCGGGAATGATTCGGAGAGGTTCAGGTCGAAAACATTTGGTTCTACCTTTGCGTTATTGAAGGTAGGCCAATCCTCGCTGGCCTTTTCTCCGTCCACTTCGTCCTTGATTTTTTGCTTGGCCTGCTCCACCGTCAGCTCTTCATCGAACTCAATGGTGATTATGGAATAATCTTCCTGAGAAGTAGAAGTTACCTTTACCACATTGCTAACGTTCTTTAAGCGATCTTCTAGGGGATCGGTAATCAAACGTTCCACATCTTCGGCGGTATTTCCGGGATAAGGCGTGCTTACGTAGATTTTGGTTTCTACGATTTCCGGAAAATCTTCCCGGGGCATCGCAAAGTACGACTTGAGACCGAACCATAGGAATAGGGCGATCATTACATAGATTACCGACGGATTGTCTATTGCCCAGGACGATAAACGAAATTCCTTATCGGCGTTTTTCTTTTGCTTACTACTGCTCATAAGACCTCATCTTTTTTGATTTCCACTTTTTGGCCGTCCTTTACGCTCCTCGCACCTTCCTTCACTAGCTGATCCCCATCGGCAATACCGGAAAGTACCTCCACCATACTTCCCTGATTTCTACCAGTGGTAATGATCGATTTGTTCACGACCGCTTTGTTGTCCTCGCCGGAAGTATCGGCAACGTATACGTATTGCTGTCCTTCGGCGTTCTCGGAAATAATGCTTTGGGGGACTACCACGGCTTTCTCATTGGTATAGTCGTTAATGTTCACCTTTGCGGTCAGGTTCGGTTTAATGGTGCCGTTTTTGTTCGGTACCGGAATTTCCACGGTAAACGCACGATTGCTAGGGTTGATGAAATTTCCGGTCTGTCTTATTTTCGTTACTACCGTATCGCCCAATACCGGAAAGTACACTTGTGCTTCCTTGCCTTTTTTGATATCGCCAAGATAACTTTCGGGCACATCTACTTCAATGTACATATCGGAAAGGTTGACGATGCGGAACACCTCGGAACTGGGACCGGGCGATACTACCGTTCCTTGATCTTTGATCACATCGTCTATAATTCCGGAAAAGGGTGCCCGTATGGCAGATTTTCCCAATTGGCTCTGTACCTGTTTTACCGAGTTTTCATTTGCCTCATAGGTGGCCTTGGCCTGAAGGTATTGAATCTCGGAACCTATTTTCTGTTCCCATAGCCGTTTCTGGCGCTCGTAGGTGGTTTTGGCAAGTTCGGCCTGGGTCTTTAATTGTGCCAATTGGCTTCCCATACCTCCATCGTCAATGGATGCCAATAATTGCCCCTTGCTCACACGCTGTCCCTCTTTTACGTATACCCGCTGTAGGGTCCCTGACATTTCGGGATAGATCAACACGTTCTGCTTGGTTTTTACATCGCCCTGAAGTTCCAAAAAGTGATCGAACTGTTGCTCTTTTACGGGAAATGTGGTTACCAAGGGTAATTTTTCATTTCCGGCAAAGGTGGCAATGGCCGAGTCTAGCTGCTGTAGCTGATCGTCCAATTTTTTCTGTTGTTCGGAAAGTTCCGTCTTTTTGGTTCTGATCGCCTCCAAGTTTCCTTGCGCGATCAAATCTTCTATCGAAACGGCATTTTGTTCGCCGCAAGAAGAGAGCAGTAGAACGGCCGAGAGTGCGTAAAGTATTTTTCTCATGGTAACTTCTTTTTATTGTTCGTTGGGTGTTGTTTATGAATTATTCGTTTAGGATTACTTCCAGTGCGGTCTTTTTATTGATGACGTCCACCATAGCCGTTAGATAGCCCTGTTGCGCATCGTAAAGTTGTGTTTGGGCCTGTCGGAGCTCAAAACTGGTTGCGATACCTTCACTGTATTTTAATTGATTTTTTCTTTCGATACGTTCCGCGAGGCCCAAATTTTCCTTTGAGGTATTGTACTGTTCAATGGCCAACGTAAAATCACTTTCGGCCCGGGCCAGCTGCAACCGTATTTGTGCTTCGGCTTCTTGTAACTGTGTCTTGGCCTTCTCCAAGGCGATTTTGGCACGTTGGGTGGTTGCACTCCTACCCAAAGAGCTAAAGATCGGGATGTTCAGGTCGACACCAAAAGTGGAAAAATCGAACCATGGTTGACCGCTATCGAAAAAATTGAACTGTTCCCCAAAAGAAGAACTTCCATAATTTACAAAAGCGTCCAAACTGGGCAATGCACGGCTCTTGGCCTGTTTCCACTCGAAATACCGTTGTTCGTTCAGGTTAATGGCCAACTTATAGTCCACGTTGTTTTCAATGTTGAACACGTCGGCGGCCATTTCCGAGGCCATTTGTTTTTGCGCGAGGTCATCAAGTTGTTCCTCCAACGTAGTGGGTGCGTCTATCGCGATACCCATTATCAGGTTCAGCATCTGGAGGGTAATGTCCTGCAGACGTATGGCGTTCTTCAACTGGTTGTCGATGTTTGAGAGGGTAATCTGTAATTGCTCTACACTCTCCTCATCTCCCAATCCGTTTTCATAAATTTTCGTTGTCTCGAACAAGTTCTTTTCGAGGTTGGCCTTGTTCTTTTCCAGAATGGCGACGCTTTCCCTTGCCAAGAGTACGTTGCCATAGGCTTCGGTAACCGCTTTCCGTACCTCCAGTTGGGTCTTCTCCTTATTGTTGGTACTGTAACTCAAAAACGACTTGGTGGCCTGAACACCTACAATATAGGTGCCATCAAATATTTTTTGCCGTAACGTGCCGGTGGCGGTCAATGTTTGGGGTACACCAAAAACAACTTCAATGAACTCTCCCGGTGCACCTCCCGCAAGTTCGGCGGGAATCAGGGATATGGGCTGCTTCAATTGGTTCTGGTAATTTACGCCGGCCGATATCTGCGGTAGACCGGATGCGATGACCTCCCATTTCTGTTTTTGGGCGTCTATAATATCCCTGTCCGCGTTTATGGCGCTGTAGTTGTTTTCCAAAGCGAACGCAATGGCTTCCTCCAAGGTAAAACTATTGGTATTCTCTTGCGAATAGCCTATAGTCAATAAAAACAGTGCTATGATTTTTATACAATAACTGCGCATTATTCTTGATTTGAATTGATGATTCCGTTTAATATCTGTCTTCCTTTAGGCGTTACGATACCCCGTAAATGGTACTCTAAAAAATAGTCTTCCAAATCGGCGGCCTTAAACTTGCTCGAGGGAAATATTTTGTGGTCTTTTATGGCAAAGGCTCCGGAATAGTAAATTCGCGATACAAAATCTACATCAATATTGCTTCGGTAAATCCCTAGTTCCAACCCCCGTTTAATGTTCTCGACCACACTATCGAACATCAGATCGTATTCCTTTTCCCTTAGATCATCATAGATTTTGGGATAGTATTTTTGTAATTGATATTGTGGGGACGACTTTTCATCCTTAAGATGGAGCATTACAAATTTTTTAATCTCGTATAGTTCTTCGATCGGATTTTTTTGAACCGCTATGATATCGTTTATGCCCGATGATATTACTAAAAACAGGTTGGAGGTGCTTTCTTCCACCAAGTGCGTTTTGTTTTCATAATGGGCATAAATCGTTTTTTTTGATATTCCCATTTCGTTGGCGATATCGTCCATCGTTACGCTCTTAAACCCTAAGTTTAGGAACATGTCGGTGGCTTTGACCAAAATTTTTTCTTTCATAACGAGGGCAAATATAGCTAGGGAAACTTAAAACACAGTAAAAGTTTCCTGAGTTTTACTTTTTTTTAACGTTTTGTTAAAACCGCTCCTTGCCTATTTAAATCCCTTTTTTATTCGAAAATAGTGTCGATATCGCTTCCTCACAATGCAAAACTTTTGAACTGTCGGTTTTGGTGGATGAGGTGTGCCAACCAAAGCTGAACCGATTTCGTATAATTTTCCTTTTAGTGCTTTCAAACATTTTCATCTTCCTCATTTTTTGGTCCTTGCATTCTACCGACATAGGCTTCGTACGCTTTCTCCCCCTCTTCTGCCCAAAAGCGATCGTACATTTCCCATTTCCCATATTCGCTGTTACATCTTTTTCCCCAACGATTCCTTTTCCGTTCGTTCCTATGCTTGCCATTCGGTTTTTTTGGGCCACGGTCAAATCCTCCAAAAAGCAACTTTGCCATGATCAATATTCCCAATGCTTGCCAGTAGGTCAGTTGTTGAAGGGCAAAAATGTCGGGCATGAGCCAGTTCCACAAGCGCATAAAAATATAGGCGAAAAGCATAATGAATGCGAAGGCCGCCAGCACATAGAAAAATACCCGAACGGCTTTCTTAACTGTGCGTTCCACCTTTCCCTTTACTTGATGTTCGATATGTTCTTTCATGTCATTACTAATTTAAATTTTTTGTCTGTAACGTTTTATATAAAATGGATAGGGCCCTATGTCTTCTGGACATCAATGTCCCCGTGGAAATGCTCGTTTCCTGCGAAAGGGCCGTATAGGTATATCCTTCAAAATCGATGGCAATAACAACATCCCTATAATGCGGCTTCAAGTTCGCAATGGCCGATTTCAAGTTCTTTTGCATTTCCCCGGAATACGAATTGGCGGAAACCCCATAGAGCACTTCGGTAAACGCCACTAATTTCATTTCCATTTCGTCCTCGAAACCCACATGTTTTTTTCGTGTTCGCATCAAGTCTACCACGGCATTGCGAATGGCATTGTATACGTAACCTGCAACATTGTCGATCGGGGAAAGGCTATCGGCCCTTGAAAAAAGTTTAAACGCGACGTCCTGTACCACATCTCCCGCATCGCGGTGGGCGGCATCTTCTATTTTTGACGTCACATACTTTTTTAAGGAATGGTACTCCTCCTTAAAAAAAGCGTTTAACCTATTATGATTTTCGTTTTTAGAAACCATTCCCGTAATTTATTCGGCCGCCTCATTTATAGAGACGAAGGTTTTTCATTGTATTGCATCTTTTTTAAAAAAAGTGCTGAAAAAATAGCCCTTTTCCGTTTATACTTCAAAACAAAAAACGACCGTAGCTACTGCTATACTTGATTTTCCTTTTTCGTCCAAGGAAAAAATGATGGCTTTTTATTTGGGTAATTATAAAGCAAAAATGGTATAACCATTTTTTGACTCCTTCCATCTCGTTTTCACCTCAGGCGCATCAAAGACGTACCGTAAATTGTGGAAGATCCGTGCATTGACCGATTCCAAAAAAAGTTCCTTGCGCTGCGGTTGGAATTAAATGGGAATCCGACACTTCGGAATTTTAAAATAGGGCGTATTTTTGAAAAAAATGCGATTATGCACGTTATTGACCAATACCGAACCACCTTTACCGACTATTTGTCCCAAAAAACGCAAACGAAAGAACCGGTTAACCTATATGAACCGATTTCCTATATTTTAGAACTGGGCGGAAAGCGGCTACGTCCTATTTTAACCTTAATGGCCGCAGCACTTTTTGGTGCCGATCATCGTAAAGCTTTGGATGCCGCTTTGGGTATTGAGGTCTTTCACAATTTTTCGTTGGTACATGACGATATTATGGATGATGCACCCTTACGCAGGGGGAAGGCCACCGTGCATGAAAAATGGGATGTCAATCGGGGCATTCTTTCCGGTGATGCGATGCTTATTAATGCTTACCAATTGTTCGAAAGTTACGATGGCCCACTTTTTAAAAATCTGGTAGCCTTGTTCAGCAAAACGGCAATAGAAGTATGTGAAGGGCAACAATATGATGTCGATTTTGAGACCCGCGACGATGTTACCATTCCGGAATACCTTAAAATGATCGAGTACAAAACTGCCGTTTTGGTGGCTGCCGCCCTTCAAATGGGTGCCATGATCGCCGAGGCCGATACTAAAGCGCAGCGGTCGATCTATCAGTTTGGACGCAATTTGGGCATTGCCTTTCAGCTCATGGACGATTATCTCGATGCTTTCGGAGATCCCAAAACCTTTGGAAAACAGGTAGGGGGGGATATTATCGAAAACAAAAAGACCTATTTGTATTTAAAAGCACTGGAATTGGGTACCGCTGTCCACCGCAAGGAACTGGTCGATCTGTTTTCCATACAACCACAGGATCCGACCGATAAAATTGCCTCGATCAAAGAGATTTTTGAAACAAGCGGCGCGGCCGATGCCACTAAAAAAGCAATAAGCGACTACACAGAGGAAGCTTTCGCCGTTTTGGAGCAATTGCAACTGTCAGAAGATAAAAAAAGTATTTTAAAAACCTTTGGCGAAAACCTGATGCGACGGAAGGTGTGAGTTTTAGCGGAAAACAAGTACAAGTTCAAGCGTCAAGTTCAAGTTCATTTCGCTTACTACTTTGCACCGAATACTTCGTACTGCCTAAAAAAACGGATTGCTTCGCTGAAAGAACAGAGAGAACAGAACAAAGAAAATAGAACAAAGGCAAGTTTAAATTCATTCCCCTTTATACTGAATACTTCGTACTACTTGAGAAAAGGACCGTTCGTTTAGCTGAAAAAACAAAGAGAACAGAATAAAGACAAGTTAAATGTAAATTCATTGCTCTCAGTACTAACTACTTCGTACTAGATACTTTTTACCTACCCCCCAACCGTTCCTTAAAAAAGTCTTCTGATTATCGCTTTTATAAACGGTCCGCTCTTTACGGAGGTCATGTACCGAACGTCTTCAAAAAAGTTGGTTTCTTCATCCAAAAACTTAAAAATGAACTGTGGAGATCGGTTTTTAAAAAGGGTTTCAAAAACGGACTGCCCAATACTGTTGTCATGGCTCAATACATCGAGCAACAGCAGATCGTAATACCAAAATTTATTGCGGTACCGTAACTTTCTTAGGTCCGCCCCGCTCTTGATATATTCGAGCAAACGGGGAATTTTTTTCGCGGTACTCAAAAAGGTATATCCGGTGCTGGGCTTTGCCCAACCCCCGGCGGTGCCGATGTAGCGCATGTTTTTGGTGTGGTGTTCGCGAAATTCGTAGGCCGTCATCGGGATACTCCCCTTTTCAACATCGGTAATTTCATATTCCCCGCTGCCCAAGTTATTTTTCAAATACGCTTGTAATGCCGTTTCATAGGCATTCAAGGGCAATCGTTTTTCCGAAAACAAGGTATACTCTACCAAGGCCTCATTTTCCGAAAATGGCAGTATGTACATAAATCGGGTATTCCCTTTTTGCGGGATGGCGAAATCCATGTAGGTTGCGGTATCCGTTCGAAAAATGGGATTTTCCGTTTTTACGTACCACCCCACAAAATGCTGTTGCAACACGGGATACTTTTGCTGGGCCGTGATCATCTTATAATCGAAAATACTATTGAATACCTTTTTTGCACTGTAGGTGCCATCTACGGTAGTAACGGTTACTTTGGTCCCGTGATCTTCCGCCCGAAGTACCTCCTCTTGTTCAAAAACAATGTTGGAATACCCCTGTAGCCGTTCCTTGTAGGTTTTATAAAAGGTGATGCCCTTTATCATTTTATAGGAATAAGGGGCAATATCATACGTTTTGGAATGTGTTTTTCCACCAAAAAAAACTTTTGGCCATATCCGGTCTACAATGGGGTCGAAAGCACCGTTGCCTTTTTCCCAGAAACACCAGGTCCTGTCGTTGGTGTTTTTGGGGTCCTTATCCAACAACAAAATGGACTTATTGGAGAAGAAAACATCTTTCCCCATGGCGTCGGCAAGCATCAACCCTGCCGCACCGGCACCAATAATGATATAATCGAACATTTTTGAGTTGGACAAGGGCCTGCTATTGGGGTGTTAAAACTGGATTAAAAATAAGGATTTCAGCCATTAGAAATCAGTGTATCCCTAACTATTACTTTAGTTAATACGATAGCGCACTCCTAAAAAGGCGCGTATGCCCTGATTTGGTCCATATACATAGGAAGGATCGAAGGTCAACGCGTTAGGGTTATCCGCGGTAGCCACTGCGGCACCGTTGTTGTCAAAAACCACATTATTGTCGAAAGGATCGTTCGCGCGGGCAATGATAAACGGATTTCCGCGGTTGGGGGTCCAATCCAACAGATTTTTAACTCCTCCATAAATCTCCAAATTTTCAAGGCCTTTGTAGGTAAACTGCACGTTCTGTATGCTCCAAACAGGCGAATAATCGCTCCTTGGGTCGGTTTCCCCCAAGGTGGGCAAACGCATGGGACCGTAAAGATTTCCGGTGTAATCGACACTCAGATCCATACTCTTGAAAGTATACCCTACATTCCACGTTCCGGTATAGCTTTCGGTCAGTATTTGACGCCTTCGAATACCGTTTTCGGTCTGGCTCACGTCTTGAAAGGTAGCTCCCAAAAGGAATTTTAAGCCCGATGGAAACACCACATCAATATTAGCGCTTACCCCTTGGGAAACCGAAGTGCCGTCCAGATTGTCGTAAATGATCTGGTTGGGATCGGTATCGTAGTCCGGTAAAATGGCGTTGCTGAAATTGGTATAAAAAACGGAGGCGTCGATATTCGCAAAAGTGCCGTTGTCCCCATAAATTTTTTTTAGAAAGTTGAGGTTAAAGTTAAAGGACCGCTCCGGCTCCAAAGCCTCGGTAACGATAACATCGCGGGCCCCGGTCAGTGCGGCATGATCTTCCGTAAATAGGTTCACTACCCGAAAACCGGTACCGGCATTGAGCCGCAAAATGGCATTATCGCTTACTTTCCAACGATAGGCCGTTCGTGGCGTGTAAATATTTCCATGGCGTTTGTCATAATCGTAGCGTAGGCCCAAAAGCAATGAATGCCTATCGGCAAGTTGAATTTCATCTTGCATGAACAAACTGGGTATCGCTACCTCGTCGGCAGCTACGGTAGCGGTGGTATTATCATCATAAAAGTTGTACCGCAAGGCACTTCCGAAAAGCAGATCGTGCCGCCCCCATTTTTTGTCCCAGGTCAATTGTCCGAAACCGATACGCTGATCTGCCAAATATGGAACATTCCCATAAACCGAATTTTGATCGTGATCGTTATACGAAAAGGAGAACAGCACCTTTTCGGTTACGGGCAATTGATAGGTGCCGAGCACCTCCCATCGGCGGGTGTAAATACTTTCGCCATATATTTCGTCACCTCCCCGAAACTCGGGTGTCCATTGCAGTTCCCCGCCCCATCGATCTTCATAAAAAAAACGACCGGCCAAGGAAAAAACACGATTTTCGGACCGTTCAAAATTCCATTTTTGAAAAACGGAAATACGGTCTTGCAGGGTGAGGTCGGTAAAATTGTCCCCATTATTGTCGATTAACTCGTCATAGTTGAAATAGTTGACCCCAAGCAGCATGTTGGCTTTTTCGCCCACTTTGATTTTTGCCCCAACATCCAGGTTGTACTCTCCCCAACCGGTGAGGAAGGTGTCCGCAAAAAAATCCGGTGCTTCAAGGGCATTTTTGGTAATAATGTTGATCAATCCGCCTACGGCTTCACTACCGTATAAACTGGAAGCGGGACCTTTTACGATCTCGATCTGTTCGATAAGGGAATTGGGTATTCCCGATAGGCCATAAACGGTGCCCAATCCACTAACTATGGGCATACCGTCGATCAGCACCAGGGTATAGGGTCCCTCTAATCCGTTAATATGAATATCCCCAGTGTTGCAAACGTTACAATTGATCTGTGGTCGCACACCATTCACGTTCTGTAGGGCTTCAAAAATGCTGGCCGTCGGGTTCTGTTTTAAAAAGGTAGGACTGTACACTTCCACCGGAACAGGACTATCGGAACGGCGTACCGCCTTTAAGGTTCCGGTAACCACCGTTTCCTCCAAAAGTTCCGCAGCTGCCGAAAGCGAAATCGAAACGTTGAGCGATTCGTTTTCCAAAATGGAAACTGTTTTTGAAAATGGACGATATCCGATTACGGTTACCTTTAGTTCATATTGCCCTACCGGCACATTTGGGAGAAGAAAGGCTCCATCCTCTTCGGTGGCGGTACCCAAAGCGGTTCCTTTTAAGTGCACATTGGCAAAAGGTACCGGCCCCTGATCATCCACGACCAAACCGCGCAAGGCTCCTTTTTGTGCGCTCAATGAAAAAGATACAAGCAATAACAATAATAAAATGCCCAAGTTATGGCGGCATCTTCTTTTTTCGAACATTAAAAATAATTTTTAGGCAAATCTAAATATTTGTTTTTACATATAAAAATGTATTTTTGTCAAAAGTAAAATTACATGACCCTTTCGGAGGAGGATTATATTAAGGCCATTTATCATTTGGGCAAAGGCGAAAATACCGCGGTATCGACCAATGCGATAGCCGAACAAATGGCCACCAAACCGTCGTCGGTAACCGATATGATCAAAAAGTTATCGGAAAAGGGCGTGGCCAATTATCGGAAGTATAAGGGGGTAAGCCTAACGGAATACGGCCAGAAAATTGCACTTACCCTAGTGCGCAAACACCGGCTTTGGGAAGTGTTTTTAGTGAACGAACTCGATTTTTCTTGGGATGAGGTCCACGAAGTGGCCGAACAACTGGAGCATATTAAAAGTGAGAAACTGGTCGATCGTTTGGACAAGCTTCTCGGTTACCCGCAAGTAGATCCCCACGGCGATCCTATCCCTTCCAAGGAAGGGGAATTTAAAAAGGCGGTCAAAAAACTATTGAACGATATCCCCATAGGTACCAGTGGTATTTGTGTCGGGGTTAAAGATTCGTCCGCACCCTTTCTCAAATTTTTGGACAAGAACAATATTGCCTTGGGGGATACCATTTCCATAGTGGACAAAGAGGAATTCGACGGCTCTTTTATGATCCGCATCAAGGACCATGATTTGCACATATCACATCAAATTGCCAATAACCTTTACCTTAAAATAACCGAATGACCATGGAAGCGATCATTTCCTATTTTGAATCCATCGACCCTATTTTAGCGGCCTTTTATGCTACTTTGTTTACCTGGGGACTTACCGCGGCAGGTGCCGCATTGGTTTTTTTGTTCAAAGGCATGAACAGGGCCTTGTTGGACGGTATGCTCGGTTTTACCGGAGGTGTTATGGTCGCGGCCAGCTTTTGGAGCCTGCTCGCTCCCGGAATTGAAATGAGTTCCGGTGAGGGTTTTGTAAAAGTGATTCCCGCGGCAGTCGGTTTTTTGTTGGGTGCCGCTTTTATTTTCGGATTGGATAAGGTACTGCCCCACTTGCACATCAATTTTAAGGAAAGTGAAAGCGAGGGGATTAAAACCCCTTGGCACCGAACAACGCTATTAACGCTCGCGATCACGCTCCACAACATTCCGGAAGGCCTTGCGGTAGGGGTGCTTTTCGGTGGCGTTGCGGCCGGGTTCGAAGGCGCCAGTATCGGGGGTGCCGTAGCGCTGGCATTGGGTATCGGTCTTCAGAATTTTCCAGAGGGTTTTGCAGTGGCCATGCCCTTGCGCAGACAGGGATTGAGCCGGACGAAAAGTTTTCTATACGGGCAAGCCTCCGCTTTGGTGGAGCCGATCGCCGCCGTTTTAGGGGCGTGGGCCGTGCTTACCTTTGAACCCATACTTCCGTACGCCCTATCTTTTGCCGCTGGGGCAATGATCTTTGTGGTAGTGGAGGAGGTCATTCCCGAAACCCAACAGGACAAATACACCGATATCGCCACCATGGGCTTTATTGCCGGCTTTATAATTATGATGATGCTGGATGTAGGACTGGGGTAGTTAACTTTACAAGTTCAAGGGACAAATTCAAACTCAAACTCAAACTCAAATATCAAATTCAAACACAGGCTCAAGAGCCAAATTCAAGCCTCTTGGTACTAACTACTTTGTACTAAATACTACTTATTTGAAAAAAGACCGCTGCGCTTAAAAAAAAAGAACAAGGACAAAGGAACCTTTCCGCCAATCCAAAAAATGGATGTCATGTCGAGCCTGTCGAGACACCTGTACCAAATTCAAACTCAAATATCACAAACACAAGCTCAAGCTCAAGAGTCAAGTTCAAGCCTCTTAATACTAACTACTTTGTACTAAATATTTATTTGAAAAAAGACCGCTGCGCTGAGAGATAAAAGAGCACAGAAAAAAGAGAATAGAAAAGAGAGGAAACACAAGTTCAAACGATACTTTTTACTAACCACTAACCACTAACCACTAACCACTAACCACTAACCACTAACCACTACCAGCAGCCAACTTCCAATTAAAACAACACTTAGTCCAATACAAACTGAATGCCCAAGGTGGCGATATACGATCCAAAGGCCGTATCGCGGTCATACATGAAGTAGTTGATGTCTATTGCTTTAAGTCCAAATTTCCACAGCTGCAGTTTGGTAAAGATATCGGTGTACGAAACCCCTAGACCATACTGATTGGCAATGTATTCCGAAAGGTCAAAATCGGAGGTGTAAAATCGATCGGTACTCATATGTTCATCATAGGGCGCAAAATAGTCGGCTGCCGTTTGTTGGTAAAAACGATAGGAGGGCCGAACGGTAAACGCATCGGAGAGCATTATCGGCAACTCCAATCTGGCCGTGTGCGATGTAATGCCCCAATCATCAAAATAGTAGCGGTAGTAGGTCCGTAGGGCAATCGTTTCCGAGGCGAACCAGTTCAGACGCCCACCAAAGGCCACTTTAAAACGGTTCTCGGGAAGTTTTTCTATGTCGTCCGCCAAATGAAAACCTTCTAAAAACGTATCGGCAACATCCGAAAAGTATACCCGCTGAAATGGGGTGGACAGTAGACCTTCCTGTCGTACCAGATCCACCGTTAGCCCTCCTTGAACCTTTTGGTGCAAGATCTGCGAAAAACCAAGTTCTAGCGCATAGGTATTTCGTTTTTCATTGTCGAATTGGGCAAATTGTGGCGCATAATCGGTATTTCCGGTAAGTTCACTTTGGCGAAACGATCCAAAACCTCCCGTTGCGAAAGGCCTCAGTTCAGAGGGATAAATAGCGTCCCAAGCATCCAAAAATACCTTGGCATTTACGCTAATACTGGTATTTTTTTGATGGAACTGTTGTACGTATCCGCCTCCGAAACCAATGGAAAAATAGTCGTATTCCGAAGATACCGATGCCATACCCGACCATACCTTGTTCCGGTCTGCCGAAGTGTGGCTGTAACTACCCGTGAAATTCGCCCAGGTATCGGCCCTGGAAGCTCCCGAACTGGCAACGAACGCGTCGGCAGGTAGGCTTCCATCGAACGGATTTACGTTACTTGAGGAAGCAGAGGTATAGGCCGATACCCCGGCATCAATGGTCAATACATCATTGTCGTTCAAAGGAATGGAAACAACGATGCTTCCCGCGGCGTCCGTCAGTTCTTCGGTGCCGATACCCCCGGACACTGCCGCGTTTTCTCCCTCTTGGGCGTAGTAGCTCGATATCAGGTCGACTTCCGTACTTTCTAAAACCCGTTTGGTATAGGTCGGCTTGTCGGCATTGGTTCCCGTTTGGGCAAGGCACCCAAAACTTCCCGACCAAAACGATAGCGTCAGCACAATGGCCAGTTGGAACGGCGATACTATTTTTGGTTTAGTTGCACCCACAGCCGCCTCCTGTTTTACCTCCATTGGCACCTACCGCACCTTCACGGTACGATTGGGCGACCAAAACATGTCGGTTGCATTTTTTATCGGTCAGTTCCATCTCGGAATCGTTCAGGTAGGCTTTTTCATATTCCTTTACTACCAAGCAACTATTTAAAAAGGCCGCTGCGCAAACCGCCAAAAGGAGTCGTTTCATCATAGTTTTGCGATTTCTATTTCTTCGGATGCAAAAAGGGTTCCCTTGTCATCGATAATAATGCAGGATACCCCGGGAATTTGGGCGATTCGATTTAGCCCTACGGTTTTGCCCATTACAAAAATCGAAGTTGCCAAGGCATCCGCCAACTCCGCCTTTGGGGCGAACACCGTTACGCTCACCAGTCCGTTCGAAGGATATCCGGTGCGGGGATCGATAATATGGGAGTAGCGTTTTCCGTTAAAAACAACGTATTTCTCATAGTTTCCAGAGGTTACCACGGCACCTTCTGTTACCGGTAAGGTTCCGTACGCCTTTTGTTTGTCCATGGGGTTGGTAATGGCTACTTTCCAAGGCGCACCGTTAGGTTGCAGGCCCCAGGCGGTAATATCGCCCGAAGCGTTGATAATGCCCGAGGAAACGCCCATATCCCGCAATAATTTTTTGGCCCTGTCGGCGGCATATCCCTTTCCGATGGCGCCAAAACCGATCTTCATCCCGGACCGCTTTAAATATACCGCACTGTTTATTTTATCCAATTCCACGTTCTTGTAGCCTACCTTGGCTACGGAAGCCTTTACTTCTTCGCTGTTGGGCATCTTTTGCATACTTCCGTCGAACTGCCAAATGTGATCCATGGAGGCGTAGGTAATGTCAAAAGCACCATCGGTAAGTTGCGAAAGTCCCAAGGCCCGCTCGATGAGTTCGAACAGTTCTCGGTCCACCAGTACCGCTTTTTTTCCGGCATTTCTATTAATTTCCGAGGTTTGCGAATCGGGGTCCCATGAGGAAATCAATTTTTCGATCCGTTCCATTTCGTTAACCGCATTGGTAATATGTTTATCGGCAGCGGCGGAATCGGGAGCGACCACCGTAATCTCAAAATCGCTCCCCATCAACATAAGGGAGCGCTTAAACGTATTTTGCGACCAGCCGTAGGTGGTGATCAACATCGAAAAAATGACAACGAGGCGTTTCAATTGCGGTATTTATACGGTTCTGCCAAAAGCACTTTAGACTAATAACGAAGATTTCCATAAAGTAATATAAACCTAGGGATTTATCGCCACAAAAGATAGGGACACCGGCCAAAACGACCTGAAAACCTGCTAGCAAAGGTGTTCCGTAGACAAGAAATCGCGTTTGGCCATTATCGCAATTATAAGGGCACATGCTATTAGTTGTTCAAAAAAACCATACTTTTCACAAAATTTAGTTTCCCCCGAAGATACCTCCTACGATTATGATCAGAGTACCCATAGTCCATTTTTTAATGATGCTGGCCCTCATCGCTACCGGTTGCGGCCGCCATAAAGGCAAAATGGCCCAAACGGTTAATGAAGACGTTACCCCCGAACAAAGGAACTACCGCAATGACATGCGTGGTTTTATAAGGCAGATCAGCGCATACGCCAAGGCAAGGGATTCCAGTTTTTACGTGATACCCCAAAATGGGATCGAATTGGTCACCGATACCGGATATGCCGACGGAAGTCCCATTCTGCACTATCTCAATGCAATCGATGGAAACGGCCAGGAAAACCTGCATTACGGATATCATTCGGACAATAGCAAAACCCCAAAACGCAGTAAGGAATATATGAAGGGATTGCTTGCGGTTTCGCAGCGCGCGGGAAATACCATTTTGGTCATCGATTACTGTAGTTCGGAAAAAAAGATAGCGGATGCCTTCGACCAATCCTATAGTGAAGGCTATGTCCCTTTTGTGGCGACGGAACGAAATTTAACGGTCATTCCCAAGTTTGGCGAACGGCGTTATCGGGAAAATACAAGAAACATCCGTTCGTTGGCCGATGCGGAGAATTTTCTGTTTTTTTTGAACTACGAACGTTTCGAAAGCAAACCGGAGGTGCTTAACGCCATAGCAAGATCGAACTATGATATTGTTTTTATCGATCTTTTTTTTCACGATGGCACCACCTTTTCAGCAGAAGAAGTACAACGGTTGAAAACCAAGGCCAACGGCTCGGAGCGCTTGGTATGCTGCTATATGTCCATAGGCGAGGCGGAGGATTATCGCTATTATTGGAAAAAAGGATGGGCTACTAACAGGCCATCATGGTTGGAAAAAGAAAACAAAAGATGGGCGGGAAACTATAAGGTCCGGTATTGGGAGAAAGACTGGCAAGGCATCATAATGGGTAGCCAAAATGCCTACTTGGACAAAATAATCGATACCGGTTTTGACGGGGTCTACTTGGATATTGTCGATGCCTTTGAGTATTTTGAATCAAAATAAGGTTTTTTATAGTTCTTACGTTTATTATCCGAAAATTCGTATTAGGCATCTTGTAGATGAAACGAACACTTACACCTAAAAAACTTTAGCATTTTAGTGCTAATGGTTTTATTTACCATTGAATCAAAGAGAAATCAAGAGGTAAACAATTACACTGACCATTGAAACCTAAAATAAAAGTCCTTCTGATTGCAGAAGGTACGTATCCGTTCAATACTGGCGGTGTCTCCACATGGGCACACGATTTATGCAATAGGGTACGCAATAGCGAATACTACCTTTATTCGATCAACGCGGAGGTAGAGCTCGAACCGAAATATACGCTCAGCGATTCGGTCCGGAAGGTTATTCAGGTACCTATGTGGTCTCCCGAAGAGCCCTTCGATTGCGTGGATTACGATATTAAGTACTCCGAAATTTTAAGGGCCCGCGAATTCACTTCCGAAGCGGTCATTGCAGCATCTTTTGTTCCAAATTTCAAAACCTTTATTACCCATATCTATTCGGAAAAACATTCACCCGTTACATTGAACGAGTGCTTTTACAAAATGTGGCTGTTTTTTCAGACCCATGATTACAAAGTGGCCATGACCAGTGAAGCGGTCTGGAACGTTTTCTGTGAAACCTTGAAAACCGCGCTGCCAGAAGCGGAATTGCGCGATATGACTTTGGAGGACGTGACCACGGCAATGCGTTGGATCTATCGTTTTCTTATACCGATCGCCATCGATGTTCCCAAGGCCGACATTTCCCATGTGACCATTTCGGGTATTGCCGTACTTCCCGCGTTATCCTTAAAATACAAGTACGATACCCCCATTTTAGTAACGGAACACGGGGTGTTCATACGCGAACGACTTATCGCCATAAGCACTGCGGATTACTCGTACTTCCTTAAAAAAATGCTGATCCGTTTTTCGGAGTGCATCACCCGTTTGGTTTACTACCACGCCTCTAAAATTACTACGGTCAGTAAATTCAACATGGCTTGGGAGCGTTTTTATGGGGCCGATACCGCTAAAATAAGCGTTATCTATAACGGTGTGGACCATACCTTTTTTAAACCGGTGCCCAAACCGGAAGCGCTCAACGGAATTCCCACCGTAGTTGCCGCTGCACGGATTTTCGACCTCAAGGATATTTTTACGATGATCCGCACGTGCGCGGAAGTAAAAAAACAGCTCCCTACAGTACGTTTTTTAGTGTACGGAAACAAAGATGCCGTTCCGGAATATACGCTGGAATGCGAGGCGTTGATCGACGAATTGGGTCTTGAGGAACACTTTTTTCTCAAAGGATTTCACAGTAGTCCGGAAAAGTTATACGCCGAGGGCGACATATCGATACTTACGTCCATATCGGAAGGTTTTCCCTATACCGTAATCGAGTCGATGAGCTGTGGAATACCTGTGGTGGCCACCGATGTAGGGGGCGTTTCCGAAGCATTGGACGATACCTGCGGTTTTATTTGTAAACCGAAAGACGTAACGGAGATCGCCGAAAAGGTGGTACAGCTCCTTAAAAACAAAAGCCTCCGTAATTGGATGGGGGAAAATGCAAGAAACAAGATCATAGCGAATTTTACCATCGAAAGTTTTACCAGCGCTTTCGAAAAAACATACCAAGACCTTCATACGGACCAAAACAAAATCCCTAAAAAATATGCCTAACACAGCACGCTGAACTCGGTCTAGCTCCCCCATGCGAGAAATTAAAGAAAATATAGCCCGTACTACCGATCAATTGATCTCAAAGATCGGAAACCCCGTAAGCCCAATGGTCGTTTTGGCCGCCTTGGAGTCATTTGGCATTCGCGAAAAAGATGTTTTTAAGGATTTTGGTTTTGTCACCCTAATGGATCTTTCCAAGCATCTTTATCAGGAACTAAAGAACAAAGATCCAAAAACACTTCAAAACGATAACGAACGGGCCAAAAAACGGCGCAAAGAAAAACAATTGCCCGTTTCAAGTTACCTCTGGGTGAAGACACGTCTTTTTGCGCAGTTTTATCCCTTGGGCATATTTCACCTGTTGCCAATTTTTTTACAGGTGGCTGCCATCATTATTTTTGGGTACTCGTTGTGGACCTTTATCGGATTTAACATTGTGCAATCCACAGCAGTGGTAGCTGGCGTTATTTTAGGGTTGATCATTTCGGGGGGGTACGTGCAGGTTATGGGAAGGCAGGCCTCCTTTTATTGGCATCATCGGGAATATGTGAAAGCGAAAATGGTCATCGATAAAATTATCGGTTCAGGTATCAAGGGCATTTTATATACCTTTTTTGCACTGGCGTTGATCAATTTTTTTCTCTCTCTTTATCCCTCCTCTTTTGTGCTCATAACACTGTTTTATGCGCTTTTGATCGGGATGCTCTTACTTGTAATGGCGCCTTTTCATACCATAAAGAAACGGTGGGCCATATCGTTGGCCGTAATGCTGGCCACGGGTATTGCCTTGGCCCTCCATTTTTATACTAGCTTAAACGTTTACGTGACCCACTGGATCGGAATAGCATCGGCAATATTGCTGTCAAAGGCCCTTCTGGAGTATTTTTTCATGGGTAAAAAAGCCCGAACGGTATCCAATACCACAGCGCCCAAACAGCTCATGGTCATCTATCAAAACTACCCGTACTTTTTTTATGGAATGTTGATTTACATTTTTGTTTTTATCGATCGCATTTTGGCCTGGTCGGCCGACATGATGCTTACGCGACAATTTCTATTGCTATACGAGAAAGACTATGAAATTGGGATGGACTTGGCAATTCTCATGTTTTTTATGCTTGCCGGAGTTATGGAGTACGCCATTGCGGCCTTTAGCAAGTTTATGGACGTTTACCAGTCCAACACCCCGTTCTCGGAAAGAAACAATTTCAATCGTCGTTTTCGGTCGATGTATCGGGGCCATATTGCCATCCTTTTCATCACTGCCCTTGGTACCGCCGGACTGATCTATTTGGTAATAACACAACCTTGGGGATATGAAGCGCAATTCGGGGAAACCCTGAACCAGCTGAGTGTTAAGGTCTGTATTTTGGGCGGTATCGGATATTTTTTTCTGACTTGGGGGATGTTGAACAGCCTGTACCTCTTTACGCTTAACAGGCCAAAGAACGCCTTGAACGCCTTGGGTATTGCCTGTCTGGTAAATTTTGGAGTGGGTTTTTTGTTGAGCAGGTTCGTTTCCTATGAATATAGTGTATGGGGAATGTTGGTAGGCGCTCTTGTTTTTGCGGGCCTTACCATAAAGGAAACGGCCCATTTTTTTAAACGTTTGGATTATCATTATTATGCGGCTTACTAGTCTTTTTTACATCCTCCTTCCCCTATTGGCCCCTGCCCGGTCAAGCGCCGATGTGCCCGAGGATAAAGGACTTTTTATCGCTTATGGAAAATTAGATCCGGAGGAAATAAAGGGATATGATCTTCTTATAGTGGAACCACAGCACTATACCGAGGCGGCCATTCGGGACTTTAAAAAGTACAACAAGCGCGTTCTGGGATATCTAAGCCTTACGGAAGTGCACCCGAGCTCGGAAAGCTTTCAAGCGCTCCGCCCATTTTTGATCGAAGAAAATGTACACTGGGGGAGTCGGTATATCAATATTTCGGATAGCAACGCACAACAAATACTGTTACAAAGGGCCGCTTCCATATTGGAGCAAGGTTTTGATGGGCTGTTCTTGGACAACCTCGACAACGTATCGGTCTGGGGGCGTTTAACGGATAAAAAAGGGGTACTACTGCAAATGGTACAAAGCCTGAACGAAAACCACCCGAATGCCTTTCTCGCGCAAAATTCCGGGTTGTTTTTGGCGGACGAGCTGCGGGAACGGACCGATGCAATCATTATGGAATCGGTAGTGACCGAATACCGCTTCGACACCAAAGCATACGGGTTTCGAAAAGCGGCCGAAAAAAAACGGTTGGTGGCCGCTATCAAAAAAGCGGTTTCCAAAGGAGATCGGCCGGTTTACCTTATAGAATATGCCGACACGGCCCAAATGCGGAACAAGGTCGAAAGGGAGTTGCAGCGGATAGGTTTTCCCTTTTTTATTGCCAATATAAGCCTACAAGATGTTCCCCAGTTTAAAAAAATAAAACGATAAATGTTGTTGTTCGATAAAATCCTTTTGGGACCCTTTAGAATTTTCCTGCTTTTTGCCGGAGTTCTTTTGGCACACCAGATTATTATAAGGCAACCCCTAACGCGTTACGGTCTTGATTATATCATGAAACGGACCATCTTTTTTGGAAGTCTTTTGATGTTGACCATTTTTAGCTTGGTACAGCTGAACATGTACGATATTTTCTCCATTCTGTCAGTATTCCTGATCGGCCTTATCGTTTGGTACTTCGGTTTTGGATCGATGAAACGGATCCCGGACGGCCTGCAAGCCAAAAAACGCCGTTTTTTATTGTCCTTCTTCCGGTTCATGGAGAAAAAAGTACGGCTCCGGACCCTGATACGGCGCAATAGAAACTTTTTCTTCACCAGGAAAGTGAGTTTTGTCCTCTTGGTCGCCACCATTACATCGCTATGTACCTTTGCATCGCGGTATCTGTTCCTAAAAAACGACCTGTATACGCTATCGAGCCTTTGGATAAAGAATTTGGAACTCGTCAAAAGTTTTAACTCCAACAGCTGGTTCGGTACTACAAACGGTCTCGTAGGCGAGCTGGCCTTGATCAATTTTTATGCGAAAATTACGGGTATCAGTGAAGAAATGGCCATGCATTCCTTTGGCCTTCTGGAAGGTTTCGGCCTGTCGATCGTACTGTATTGGATCATTTTGAAATTGACGAAAGACGCGTTCATCGCCCCTATGATCAGTGTACTTTTCTTTGCCCTATTTTACAGGTACATGCCCATAAACGTCAACCTTTTGTTAGAGCATAACTCGCTCTATCTGGCGCTGGGTTTCGCGTTGCCGGTTCTTTTGTTTTCCGCATTGCCCGAACAGGTAAAAAGCAAAAGAATGCCCTATATACTGCTTTTGACCATTGGCTATATTGCGGTGGCCTTTACCAATTTGTTCGTTGCGTTGATCTTGGTGCCGCTGTTTTTGGGCGTTGCTTTGGTGTTCAGTTCAAAAGTATTGTTGCCATACCGTTTTAAGAGCCTGATCGCATATGCCATCGGAACCGGCTTTGTGCTAGGGGTATACGGGATCGGCTGTTATGTAAACGAAAGGTCTTTTCTCGATTTTTTACGATCGTCGCTTATTTTGGTCAACTCCTATACCTATTTCCCGCAGTTGATCGTGGTACCGGAAAAACTGGTACTCTGCTATCTGGCGTTCTGTTTTGTGGTCCTCGCCATGGTCATTCCCCTATGGAACCGAAAGCGGGAACGTTGGGGGGCCGCGCAGGTGTTCCTGATTTTTACCATGCTGTTCCTTACGCTTCGGTATTTTCAGTTTACCTGGGTCGATATCGATATGTATTACGAATCGTTAAGTCCGCTGATGGTAATCGTTCTCGGAATTTTTTTGGGAGCGGGACAGCAATACTGGAATCTTAAAATACCGGAGGACAATTATCTGAAAGGGATAACCTTAGCTTTCATCTTTCTGGCGACCGTAGGCTTTGGTTATGCTACCAATGGTTTTTTTCAATACGATTATCGCGAAATAGATGAACTAAAGGCGGACATTCTTAAGGTGTACGATGATCTGTCCAGTAAAAACATGCCGTATTCCTATGCCATAGTCAACCAGCAATACGGACAGTTTTTGAGTACTAACGAGCACCATTTTATCAACTATAACGTGTTTTTGAACAATTATCCGGAACGCGACTCGGTGTATCAGATAAAAAAAGAGGACAAACGTTTTTTAGCGGAAAACCCCGATTACATTCTACCGCAGAGTGTTTTTGTTTTCATTACAAAAACAGATCCATCAGAAAGTAAATATCATTTGGCAACGCCCACAAAAACGGCTTTTAACGTGAAACGCCAATTGGACCTTTTGGAAGAAAAAGGGCGTGAGATAGCTATTTTTTATGAAGACGAATACTTGGCGGTATACGAAATCGTAAACAAAAAAAACGCCTCCAACTTAAACGACCTGATCTTTAACTTATGAGTTTAAAGCATGCCATATCGCTTCTGTTGCTCGTTCTCGGCCTGGTCGGATGCCAAAGGGATATCTATAATTTTACCCAGCAATTCAACACTCCGGAAGTGAGTCGGGAACCGGCCATTATCCAATTTATAGTTGACGAAACGTCCCCAGAAAACAGGGACGAAATGGCCAATGTGCGAAAATTGGCCGATTATACGAAACTTCCGTTCGGGACCGTTCCTCTGAAAACGTTTGCAAAGGAATTTCAGGTGGGCGGTACCACACGGGTGCTATGCGTATCGCAAACCTTGGGAATGGAGGACAAGGTGATCGACTCCCTCCAAAATTTTGTCGCAAAGGGCGGTACCCTGTTCTTTACCAAAACGATAAAGGACGAGCGCTTGGCCTTTTTGTTGGGGCTCGACCCGGCATCCAATTTTGAGACCGACAGTACCGCCTTCGGCTTCCGTTTCAACAGACCGATGCTTCCCGGCCTTCAAAATTTTAACTACGAGGGCGATAAAAGTCCACACCTCGGACTTTCACGCTACAATTTCACGGACGATACCACGGTGTTCGCCGGGGGAAGTGACAATGCTGAATACCCCTTGATCATCGAACGTCAACTGGGTAAGGGCAAAGTGGTCCAGTACAATTCCACATTGCGAATGGATAAGGCCATGCGCGGACTGTTGTTCGCCCAAGTATTGCTCGGCCTGGAAGGCGTACCGTATCCGGTAGCCAATACCGCTACCATTTTTTTGGACGATTTTCCCTCTCCGCTGTACAACATTTACAAGGAGCCCATTGCATTGGAAATGAAAAAAACGGTGGCCCAATATGTTACCGACATATGGTGGCCCGACATGAAACAGTACGCCAAGGAACAAGATATTGCGTATACGGCCTATGTGACTTTTGATTACAATACCCTGGTGACCCCTCCCTTTACCTTTAAGGAGTGGGACAAAAACAGTTTTGAAAAACAAGGGATGCTTCAGGAGAAAAGCAGTTGGCTGGGGCGCGATGTGTATGCCAGCGGGCATGAACTGGGTTTTCACGGCTATAACCATGTATCGCTGTTGGCCTCGGACTGGGAGGAACCACAGTATATGGTAACGGGGCTCCATGCCGCGGCAAAAAAGTGGAAAACCTTGGACTTTAAGGAACTTCCCGTTTCTTATGTTCCACCGTCCAATTATATCGACAGCGTCGGTTTGGCCAAACTCAAAGCGGGCATGCCGAGCATTAAATATATCCAAAGCATATACTTTGGAGAAATCGAGGAAGGAGGGGGGCGCGAGTTCGATCCCGATCCCCTGAACGATCAATTTTTTGATTTCCCACGAATCACCAGCGGTTACGAAATAGACAAAAACGGCCTATGGGCCATGGAATCCCTTTATCTTTTTACCGGAATCTGGACACATTTCGTACACCCCGATGATGTTTTCCAGATACCGGACGAATCGAACGAAGCTACCAGTGGCCATTTTGCGTATAGAAACCCCAATAGCCTCAATTGGCGTTCGAGAAATGGAACTAAGGGACTTTTCGATCGTTTTAAGGAGCATATCGCCGATTTTAAAGAACGGCATCCGCTGGTCCGCTTTCAAAATGCCACAACATCGTCGGACATGGTACGCAATTGGCGGTATGCCTATTTTACCCATACTCGGGAAAATGGGGAATACGTGGTTTCCGGGGAAAATCTTACCGGTCAAAAGGATGGCCATTATTGGTTCATGTATGGCGATCGGGAAAATGAAAACCTTATCGATAATAGCCTTGCCGAGGTATCCCATGTCGGTAAAACGCCCTTTTTGAACGGTTTTTTGTATACCATAGAAACTCCGGAGGCCTTTTTAAAAGTACCCGATCTACAGGCCAAGAAGCGTAAGCCGGGTATTTCCGATGAAAACATGGTTTTGGAGACGTGGCGCGCCAAAAAGCAGTTCGACCTGGACCGGAGCATACTTGCGCCCTTTAACCAAGAACTAACGCACCTAATCGCGGAAAACAAATTGAAGGAGGCAACGAACCTGATCGCGGTAAAACTCAACAGCGGAATCCGGCTGAACACCCGACAATGGCTGGACTATGTGCAATACCTTAGTTGGCAGGAACAGGGAAATTTGATATGGGAAATGCTGGAAAAGGCCTACCAAAAAAACGGGTCGGAGCGTTTGGCGGATATCTCATGGAAAGTATCGAAAACCGTAGACTACCCCGACGCTGTTACGCGTGAAAAATGGCTTACCCGACAGGTCATGGCGGATACCGAAAACCAAGAGGTACTCGATTCCTACGTTGCGTATTTCAATACACCGGAGCGCAAAAAGCTGGTGTTAAAAGCGTTGCGAAAATTAAAAAAGATCGCCCCGAACCAAAACAATACCAAAAACTATATCGAGCATTTAATGGGCAACGACTTTGAGCAGTTATTGCCGGAGCTGAATACCATTTCGCCCTGCGACCCTTTGTATTCGGAAATGGCCACCGCCATTGCTTGGGCCTATGCCGATAACTTTAGATATGACAAGGCATTGCAATGGGAGAAATGTAGCGGTGAAATCGACCCCGAAACCAAGAACGGTTGGTTGGTAAACACCAAGGATTTTGATCGACTGAAACGGACCGATTTTGATTTTTACCTGCAGTTATTGTTGGCCAACGATACCGAAAGGGCCATTCGGGAAATACGTAACGAACCGGTTTGTGCCCCCGAACTCAAAAAACACGCTACCGGCATTGCCTATGCCTATGCCGATTACAAATTATATAGGGAGGCCCTGGCCTGGGGCGCTTGTAGCAACGGTGAGGTTCCGATCACCTCCAAACTCTCCTGGCGCTATGAGCTGAAGGAGTATGGGGAAGTGGAAAAGATGTATGCCGACCATATGGCCATTCATCCGGAAGACTATAGTGCCCAATTGCATATGGCGACCCTACGTTTGTACCGGGGCGACGTTAACGGGGCGGCCGCTATTTCCGCCGCACTGCCAAAGAACATGGACCAGGGGAAACTCCGAAACATTATCAACGCAAAAGCGGAAGAGCTGAACAGCGTTCAAAAGAGGGGGCTGTTGCAGCGCTCCGGGGAGGTATTGTATAGCGGTGTGCGCAAAAACCTATACAGTGCCCTCAGGATGGAAGAAGGAAATTCGGTCAGTACCAACAGTTACGCCATAAACGACCAATTGGACCCCAACACCATCTCCAATACGGTGAGCTACAACCTGTACGATTCCCATTTTAACGTGCACAGCATTTCGGGAACGCAAAGTTTTATGTATCCGATCAATTTTATTCCGGAAAGCGATACCAACGGTACACGAAACCTTTACGGTCTGGAATATCGGGTGCGGCAGCACACCACCGACGGCGCTGCGTGGTCGGGTCGTGCCCGTATCGAACGTGATGATCTGAACGAACTGTACTATCAATTGGGGGTAGCGGTCAATTTTAATGCCGAAAAACGTTTTAGTTCCTTAGGATTGGAACATTTTCCCGTACGTACCGGACCGGGGCATATTTTGAATATTTATAGGACCCAACTGGCCAGTTACAACGAACTGTTGATCGCACCAAAAACCAAACAGATCCTGTCTTTGGAGGCCAACCATTATACCGATAGCGAAGCGGACCTCACCGTTTTGGGCCGTTCCGAATACGAACTGTTTCAAAACGAAGTCTTTCGCCTGTCACCATTGATAGAGCTTGCCTATACCGCAGGTACCGTTGACAGAAGGGACGGGTTCCCGTATTGGACGGCACGAAACCGAATGTACGGAGGCGGTGGGGTCGCTGTGGGCCTTGGATCGGAAAAAACGGCCTTTCAAATGAACGCCGACCTGTCCATTTTTGCGGAAAGTGGTGAACCGAATTTCGAACGCTATACCGGAACGATTTCATATAAGATAAAGGACTTTGCCCGAATTACCGGAGGATACGAATTTTACACCATCGATAATTTTAATAGCAACGTATTTCAATTGGGGCTATCCTACAACTTTCGTTGACCCTGATGCCGAACGTTTGAACGGGAGTACGTTCCGTGGTTCTTTTCTGCTTGTCGAACTGCTTGCTTATGCGTAAGTTTAGGCCACATATCCGAAGCTTTAAATCCTTTATACCCATGTTAAAGGGAAATCGGTATTAAAAGTTGAAGTGGTATCCTTTAAACCTTGCGTTCATGTATCCAAAGTATTTCCTTACCCTGTTCTGTCTCTTTTTTTTAAGCAATGCTACCGCTCAGAACCCGCATTTTTCATACCTCGATGTTTTTGACCTGCAGTACGTGTCCGACCCACAGATTTCTCCCGACGGAGTGCATATCGTGTATAGGCGTATGGGTTTTGATGTCATGAAAGATGCCGCTGTCGGTAATTTATGGATGGTCCGGACCGATGGTACCCAACATCAAAAAATGACCGATCGCGAAGTTTCGGAATTCAGCCCAAGATGGTCGCCCGACGGAAAACGGCTCGCGTTTGTCAGCAGTACGGAAGAAGGTGCGGAAATTTATATGTATTGGACGGCTTCGGGGAAAATCGCTAAAATTACGCAACTGCCGTTCAGTCCCGGTTCCATTTGTTGGTCTCCCAAGGGAGAGGAACTGGCGTTTACCATGAAAGTGGCGCGATCGGCCCCTGTTCTGGCCAAAATGCCAAAAAAACCAAAGGGCGCAAAATGGGCCGATGCCCCGAGAATAACCGATCGGCTGTATCATGAAGCGGATGGCCGGGGGTATTTGAAACCGGGTTTCCAGCATATTTTTACGGTACCGGCCATCGGGGGAGCCCCGAGGCAGATAAGTTCGGGCGATTACAACCACAATGGTCCGTTGTCCTGGTCGGCGGATGCCAAAAAAATCTATTTTTCCGGAAATCGCTCTACGGAATGGGAGTATGATTTTCGAAACAGCGAAATTTATGAGGTCACCGTAGGTGCGGGCAGCATAAAGGCACTTACCGATCGCAACGGTCCCGATACCGCTCCATTGGTGTCGCCCAATGGAAAACACATAGCCTATATTGGTTTTGAAGACAAGGTGCAGGCCTACCAAACGCGTAAACTCCAAGTAATGAACGTTGATGGTAGCAATAAAAAAACGGTTTCCAATACCTTGGATAGGAGCATCTCCAATGTGGTATGGGACGCTAAAAGTACCGGCATGTACTTCGTTTATGACGATAAGGGCAACAGTAAAATAGGGCATATTTCCCTTAGCGGAAAGGTTAGGACGCTCGCTGGCGATCTGGGCGGTACATCCATAGGGCGCCCCTATGCGGGCGGTTCGTTCAGTGTTGCCAAAAACGGACATATCGCCTATACCCGAACACGTCCGGACCATCCCTCCGAATTGGCCCTGCTCAAGGCAAAGGCCGAAAGGCCCCAAATGCTTACGGACCTTAATAAGGCGTTGTTGGACTACAGGACCATGGGGGAGGTAAAGGAAGTATGGTATACCTCTAGCGTAGATCAAAGGGACATACAGGCCTGGGTGGTGTTTCCGCCCAACTACGATGCTACAAAAAAATACCCTTTTTTAGTGGAAAACCATGGCGGTCCGATCTTGAACTACGGAGATCGGTTTTCCGCTGAAATGCAGTTGTACGCGGCTGCGGGATACATCGTTTTTTATCCGAACCCAAGGGGCAGTACCGGTTATGGAGAAGAGTTTGGCAACTTGTTGTACAACAACTACCCCGGCGAAGACTATAATGATGTAATGGACGGTGTCGATCATTGTATAGCAAAGGGTTGGGCACAAGAGGACCAGCTTTTTGTTACGGGAGGTAGTGCCGGGGGAATCATGACCGCTTGGATGATCGGAAAAAATGACCGTTTTGAAGCTGCCGTGGTCGCAAAACCGGTAATGAACTGGATCAGTAAAACTTTAGTGGCGGACAACTACTTCGGATATGCCAACAGCCGTTACCCCGGACAGCCCTGGGAGAACTTTGAAGGCTATTGGAAATTTTCGCCCCTCTCCCTAGTGGGGAATATTGAAACACCGGCCATGGTACTGGTGGGCATGAACGACCTGCGTACCCCGCCAAGTGAGGCCAAACAGTTGTACCACGCCCTAAAACTGCGTAAAATACCAACGGTATTGGTGGAGATTCCCGGGGCAAGCCACGGTATCGCCAATCGCCCCAGCAATCTTATTACTAAAATCGCCCATACGTTGGCCTGGTTCGAGACTTACGGAGGCGCTACTTTAGCACCATAGCATCAATAAATGACGGTACTTTGCGTTATACTTCTATAGGCCATCAAAAATAGGCACATGAAAAAAAAGCGGCATTGGTTATGGAACTTGTTGATCATACTTACCCTTGTGGTCTGTTGTCTCGCGTTCGCCTCCCATTCCAAAAACTGGACGAAATTGGAAAACGATCGGATCACCGTTCTATCGGGCTTTTATTATAAGGAACTCCCGTTTGCCGATTTGGATAGTGTGCAACTGGTAGAACACCTCCCACCCATGGAACGCCTGAACGGGTTTTCGGCCTTTGGCTGGGGAAAGGGCGTTTACCGCGAGTTTAAGGATTCGCTTACCGATGAAAAAGTATATGTGTACCTCGATAATTTTCCCCAAAAGAAAATAAAACTGGTGTATCAAGACTCTTTATTGTTGTTCTTAAATTTGCGGGATTCCGTCGATACCCAAAATTTGCTGGAAACGCTTCAAGAAAAGCTGCCCAAAGAAACAATCGAGTAAATTTGGCAAGCTTGTTGTAATACCGTTACCATGAGAATATCCGTTTTTAGAATCCTTTTTTTTCTGATAGCCTTTCCGTTTTTTTCTATGGCGCAGCACCAATTGACCATTTCCGTTAATGGCGTACCTTCATCCAAGGGCTCCATCAATGTGGGGGTATACAATACTGCGGACGGTTTTTTAAAACCGGAAAGTATATTTAGCGGGAAAAAAGAAAAAGCCCAAAAAGGGACGACCACCATCGTTTTGGAGCAATTGCCGACAGGTACTTACGCTTTGGCCCTTTACCACGATGAAAACGACAATGACGAATTGGACACCAATCTGTTGGGAATACCAAAAGAAGCGCTGGGTTTTTCTAAGGGAAAATTGAAAACCTTCGGGCCTCCCGATTATGACGAATGTGTTTTTAAGGTCGATTCGGACACCTCCATTTCCATACCCCTGAAATAGCAATGGTGTTGTTGCAGGAACTACTGTTGCTTGGCATTGTCCGATCTTGTAAATTGTATGTCCTAATCAATGAAGGGGGAGGGCCGTGCTAGCAATTCACAACAACACAATCTGTTAGCAATACCGTCTTTACCACTTCCTTAAAAATATCGAACATGAATACAAAAGAAGTTGCCGAAAAATTGGTGACATGGTGTAAAGCAGGCGATTTTGAATCGCCCTACCAAGAATTGTACAGCCCAAAAATTGTAAGTATCGAAAACGATGGCAAAGCGGAAGGTGCTTATGTCGAGGGTTTTGAGGGCATTCAGAAAAAAGGGGAATGGTGGCAAGAAAATTTCGAGGTCCACAATACCACCGTTTCGGAACCCATTGTTGCCGACAATTGGTTTTCGGTCAAATTTGAGATGGATACCACTCACAAGCCATCGGGGCAACGGTCCACGACTTCCGAAATCGCCGTATACGAAGTGAAGGAAGGGAAAATTGTAAAAGAACAGTTTTTTTACGACGAGCAGGGACAGTAGGCTGCGGCCGTATACAAAACACCACAGAAATCATGGCTGCTAGCGGTCATGGTTTTTTTAATGGCAGCTTGTTGGCAAACGTATCGTACGGAATCTCTAGTTTTTACATTCCACTTTTTTAAGCGTATTACCAACATCGTATGGTTACCTTTTACAAAAAAATGTTAAATCATTTTATGAAACGATCGTTTCATTATATATTTGTTCCGTATTCATAGCAAAATGGCACGTACCGCAGCATTTGAACGAAATAGTACCTTACAACAGGCAATGGACGTCTTTTGGAAAAAGGGGTTTAACGGCACCTCCATGCAGGACCTTGTCGATGCCACGGGGCTTAACCGATCTAGTATTTACAATACGTTCGGTTCCAAATTGGAACTCTACCAGGAAACGTTGGAACACTATCAAAAAGAGTCTAGAGGTGTATTCCAAAAAGCGCTGGTAAAAGCCAAGGACCCTTTGGAGGCCATTCGGTTTATTTTTGAAGGTTTTTTGCCCGAAATCATGGACGATTCCGACGGAAAAGGCTGTTTTGGCATGAATTGCAAGTCCGAAATGGGCAATCAGGACGATGGCGTAAAACAATGGCTGCTGACAAGCCAGGACGGTTTGTTGCAGTTGTTCAAAAACCTGATTATCGATGGCCAACAACAAGGGGTGATCAATACCCATAAAGATGCCGAAGCGTACACGTATCATATTTTCAATAGCTTTCAGGGGTTTAGGATGACCGGGATGCTGATCAGGGACCGGAAAGCCCTTAAGAGTATTATCGATAGCATGTTGGAGATTTTAGCATAAATTTTTTTAACTATTTTTGAAACGATTGTTTCAGAATATAATAATTATATCATGAGTAGATTTAATGACAAAGTAGTAGTGGTGTCCGGAGGAAATTCGGGAATAGGTTTAGAAACGGTCAAGCGTTTTCTTGAAGAAGGTGCCAAGGTAGTGCTCTCTGGGAGAAGACAGGAAGCCTTGGACGAGGTCTCAAAAGAACTCAGCGGAACCTTCGCGACCTTTTTGGCCGATCAGTCCAACATTGCGGACAACCGATCGTTGATCGATTTTGCCGTGGAGACCTATGGAAAGATCGACGTGCTTTTTGTGAACGCGGGGGTGGCCTATTTTATGCCGGCCGACCAGATAGACGAAGACCACTTCGATTCGCAATTCAACATCAACATCAAAGGACCGGCATTTTTGGTAAAGAGTGCCATCCCACAGCTGAACGATGGTGCCAACATTATTTTTAATACCTCTATCGTACACCAAAAAGGGTTTGATAACGCAGCGGTATACAGTGCCACGAAAGGAGCGTTAAGAGCTTACGCAAGGGTGTTGACCACTGAATTGGCCCCAAGGGGAATACGGGTAAACGCTATTGCGCCGGGCCCCATCGGAACCCCTATTTATGACAAAATGGGAATGAGTGAAGAGGCCATTAACGAAATGGGGCAAGGTTTTGCCGCTACGGTGCCGCTAAAACGCTTCGGAACTCCAAAAGAAATTGCCGATACCGTTCTCTTTTTAGCCTCTGAGGAAGCGAGTTACGTAAACGGAATCGAACTTTCCGTTGACGGTGGCTTGGCACAGATTTAAAAGCCATACCTCCCTGTAAAAAGGCCCATCTATCGAAGAATAGATGGGCCTTTTTGTTATAGGAAAAATAACGAACTCATCTTGCAAATAGGGTTATCTTTATTCCCAAATAATTGGAATGATATTGTACGCCCAAGTATTTGGTTCATTATTCGGCATGTTGGCCATCGCTTTTGGTGCTTTTGGCGCCCACGCCCTAAAAAAGACGTGTACTGCCGAACAGTTGAAGTCCTTTGAGACCGGGGTAAAGTATCAGATGTACCACGCCATTATTTTAACGGTGTTAGGGGTGAACCTTACTTTGGAGACCGCCTTGGAACGGACTATGGTATGGTCGTTCATCATAGGGACATTTTTATTTTCCTTCAGTATTTACGGATTGGTGCTCAGTGCTTCCAAAGGAAAAAAAATACGGTTCTTGGGTCCGATTACCCCATTGGGCGGGTTGTTCCTGCTTTTGGGATGGGCCTTGTTGGCGTATCGCTTCTTCACCCTATCCGGCCGCTAAGGTTACCGCACCTTATTTTTGACCATCCCTTAAATACATATTCCCGTTTACCGTGTTCAAAACCAACCTATGGGTACCGCCATCGACATTGGCCGATATTTTTTCGCCTACCCGACGATCGCTCGACTCGAATTTTACGTTTTTCGGGAGATAGATCTCCCCATGCACCGTTTCGGCCACCATTTGTACGTCGGTCAAGGGCATGTCGATAATGCCATTGATGGTCGAGAGTTCCAGGTTTCCGGAATATTTGGCGATTTCGATATCACCGTTGATCAGATCGGCCGTAAAGGTGCCGGTAATGTTTTCCGATGACAGACTGCCATTGATACTGCTTACTTCCAGTGCTGCATCCTTGGGTACGAATAAGGTATAAGTAAAGGTATACTGGTCGGAGGTGTTGTAGTAGTTCTTTCTCTTGTCCGGATTTTGTTCCCAAGCTTCCTTGAATTTTTCAAAAATGGCTTTTACGTCCGATTCGATGCGGATGGTATTGGCCGTCTCCGTAACATGCAGTTTGTAATCGTCCTGATACTGTTGCCCTTCCGTACGAATGGTCGCTTTAATGTACACTTGCGGTTTGTCCCATGTGCGTACCGTTATGCTGGATGCAAATTTCACTTCCAATGCAATCGCCCGCTCGTTATGCGCGATGGTTTTTTCAATAATTTTTTGTGCATGTGCCGTTAGGCCGATGAGGACCAAAACGGCGGTTGCGATAGTTGTTTTCATGACTGTTCGTTTTTTGTGATTGTTTTGTCCCGTTTTATATAGTAGCTGTTCTAAGGTTTAAACCGGGTTTAAGGACTCCATGTTCGCTACAAACGCTGGCATCAAAATTGGTTGGTAACCATCGCATAGCTTGTTTAAAATGCTATTGCCTTACCATGGGTGATTTATAGCGGATGCTACTCTTTTTTTCTAAGATAAATATTGCCGTTAGTAGAGTTCAGCTTGATCTTGGACCCGCCCCCGTTCAAAAGCCCTTTTACCTTTTTGCTGGAAACCGATTTAAGCCCTTCTTTTTCCGGACGCTCCAAATCAAAATTGGTATAGACTTCGCCGTTCCAAGAACTCAATTCCAGATTGGCCTTGGTATTTTCGGGAAGACTTACATCTATTGCCCCGTTGGTGGTGGTGAGCACAATAGGGTTGTCTTTTGAAACGGCATCGAAGGTTACGGTTATTCCTTGATTAAGGGAATAGGCCGTTACCGGTCCCGATAGCCCCGACATTACCAGACCGCCGTTAAGGTTCGCGTTCGCTTCCACTTCACCGCTGAACCCTTCGATGTAGATGTTACCGTTCCAAGTGTTGGTAACCGACACATTCTGTGTTTTTGGAAGAAAAATTTCGGCCTTTTGCGATTTTCTTAAATTTCTAACGATCAGATCGCTACCGGATCGTACTACCTTAAAACCAATATCGGTATTGTCCATTCCGCCATCGCCCACCAGTTTCAATCCCTTTGCACGAGAGGGCAGGGGCTTCTTTTGGGCGACCTGGATGAGCAGGGTCGCTTTATCGTGCGTCTTCAATACAATCGCCGATTTTGTTTCGATCTTTACCCATGCTACCCCATCCAAGGACTGGGAAAAGTCGGACTGTGCCGTTGCCGCGAACATACTGCATATTCCGACGAGACATATCATAATTTTTTTCATGATTTTTGTTTTTTGATTATAATAATTGTGGCAACCCTTTCTTGATCTGTTCTTTTATAAAGGGCTGTGTTTCTTCTTTCTTTAATAGGGCCTTCATGGGCGCAATGGCCTTCTTCTCCTGTAGCTGTACCAAATGTTGGATCAGCGCAATTTGAATGGTCGGGTTTTTTTCCATGGCCAACGCATCAATATATGCGGTCTTTACCAAGGGCATTTTTCCAAAATGCGACAGAGCCTCAAGTGCGGTCAGCCGTACGTTCGTATTTTCATCCTGTTGCATCCGCAGGATCAACGCCCGAACAATATCGGCATCAGGTTTTTCAAAGGCCTCGATATACGCTACACCTTGTATTCTTTTGCTTGCAGAGGTGTTTTCCATCAAGGATAACATGGCCGACTGTTTTGCTTGTAACTCCTCCTGTTTCAACAGCGCAATTTCCCGTGCCGCGCTTGTTCGTTGTTGGTAACTTCCGATCCCGTACGCTCCCAAAAGCAAAAGGACACTTGCCGCTACTTTCCATATCCTATTTCCCCACGCTTTCGGTTTTTGCCGGGGCATCGGTAAAATTGAAACGGTTCCCTCGGTCTCTTTCTCGGCGGCCAATTGGGCAAAAAAGGTGTTTCGCAGTGTTGGGGTAGGTACCGGATCCGTGTCTTCGTCAATAGCATTAAAGAGCGAGCGATAGGCCTGTAACTCCTTCATACAGCTTTCACAAGTTTGAAGGTGCCGCTCCAGCCGTTCCGCTTCCTTTGGGGACAATTGCCCGTCCAAATAAGCGGGAATGGCATCCACAGTATGGTTTTCATCTGTCATAACGCTTCAAAATAAAATCCTTTTAATTTTTTTAAGGCCCGGCTCACTTTGGTTTTTACGGCCCCTTCCGTACTCCCGACGATCAGGGCCAGTTCCGCATATCGAATTTCCTGGAATCGGTTTAAAATGATGAGCTCCTTATCGGAGGGCGCCAAACGATCCAATGCCCGTTGCAAATGGCTATAGTCCTCCTCATGCGCCGCCGATGCCGCCAAACGGTAACCAACGGTATCGATATCTTCGGTAGGGGCACCGTTCTTTTTAAAATGGCTGTGCAAGCTGTTTCGGGCAATGGCGAACAACCAAGAAACAAAGTTGCCGTTGTTGTACGAACCGCGATACTTCATCACTTTATAAAACACCTCCTGCGCCAGATCTTCGCTCAGCATTTTGTCTCGGCACATCTTGTACAAAAACCGATACACATGGGCATGGTGTCTTTCGAACAGCACTTTTAGCTGATCGAGCGCGCCATTGGCCACTTGCCGCATGAGGTCTTCATTGGTAGGTTCTTTCAAGAGCTTTCCGTTGGTGTTCAAAAGTATATAGTGCAGAAATTACAAAAGGTTACATCAAGGACGAAAAAAATATAAGGAGCGGGAAGAGGGAAACGGTCGGCAACCGCTAATTGGAACTAAACGACGGGCTGCCCTCGGTTACCGTAATCGCTTTAAAGATTGTCCTTGAATCTTGTGGTCCGGAATGGTATGTAATACCATTTTAACTTTGAAATAGCACTAATAAATCGTTTCTTTTTCAGCTGTTCTTCGTTAAAAAATATAACCGTAGCTAAGGCTATGCTTAGATCCCTGGTCAAGCCGGGGACAGGCTTTTTGCCTCGAACAACTAAAAAATAATTCAATTTCTATACGCGCGATTTCAAAGTTGAAATGGTATAACACATGCCGCAACTGTTGGAAAACCCGACAAATGGATGGGCGCCACGAAAAGCAAACGTTTTTCTTGTTATTTTTAAGGTGTTACGAAACGTACGGTGGAGGCGTCGGGCGACCTTAACCTAGGAACGGTCAAAGAAAGGACTCGGCCACATGGATCTTAAATGCAACGGCGCACCATTGGCAACGCCCGGTGTCGCCCTTGCCAGAAATTACCGCCGGCCATGGGCTACCAGCGACCTGTTGAACCGCTGTATCCCCGAACACTATAGGAAAGGGAAAGGATCAAACCGTATCGTTTCGATTAAAAACCATAACCAATGAGTAACGCACCAAAAAACAATGTATTGATACAATTGATATGCCTGGTGGTGCTCATATGGGCGCTATCGGCGGTGTTGATCATGGTTTTTTTATCGGACTGGTCGGACCGGGGCACCTTTGGAGACTTGTTCGGAGCTGTAAATGCGCTGTTTTCCGCATTGGCTTTTGCGGTATTGATCTATACGATTATCCTGCAAAGAGCCGAAATCAAGCAAAATAGGGAAGAAATTGTGCTGAACAGAAAAGAATTGGTAAAAAGCACCAAACTGCAGGAAAAAGCACAGCATGTATTGATGCAACAGGTGGAACAAACGCACTTAAGCGCGAAAATGAACGCGATGCGCACCCTTGTGGATTATTACAACAATCAAATTTCCAACGCAAACAGCACCACCGATACCATTGAAAGGGCAAAACAAAAACGGAAGCAGATCATTGTTCAGATCGACGAGTTGATCGATGGCCTGAACGACTCCGGGGTGGATTGAAACCAAGAACCATTTGTTTGGTGCCGGGCATAGGTACCCCTTTCGTAACATTATACCGAATTCCCATGAAAAATAAAACGTGCTTCTTGTTGATGCCTACCATCGCTAGCGTTGGCATCGCATTTGCTCAAGGAAAATTTATTGCACTTTTAAGCAAACGGGACGATCACTACCGCCCAGACATCACCTCAACATACATTTTATGAGCGTTCAACCCATACAGTACGTTGAATTGCTGTTAGGCAGTATCGGCGTGATATTGGGTGTCTTTTTTGCTACGTTTCTACTGTTTAATTACAGAAAGCAAAATCGTGCCAACCTTTTTTTGGCCATTTATTTATGTGCGTTTAGCCTTCGGATCGGGAAATCCCTTTTTCACAATTCCTTTGAAATAGATGCAACACTGCGCACTTTTTTTCTCTCCACCCTTCTATGTGTGGGTCCTTCAATATGGTTGTACACCCGATACTTGTTGAACCCTGGTACAAAACCGAGAACGCCGACCCTTATCCACTATGTGGTTTTTTTCATTTTAGCTGGCAGTTGTTGGGCCATACCAAACGATGGTTCATGGGTTTTTGGCATTTTCTATAACATTCTAATTATCCATATGTTCGGGTATATTGTGTACTCGCTATTCTGGTTAAAGCAACAAAAGGATATCAATTCCCTTCATGAAGGGCACAAAATTAAGCGTTGGCTCTATTATTTTTTGGGTCTGAACCTATTGCTCGTGGTAATGTACTTCCTAATATCGGAATTGATCGTTACCCTATACATCGGAATATCTTTTTTGTTTTCAACAGTAATTATTTTACTCTCGTTTCGGGCCATGAAAAACCCGTTTCTTTTTAGGAGTGCCTTAAAAAAGTACAAAAACTCGATTCTCGATAGTTCCGATTCAGTGCGTTTGATGAAAAAATTAAAACTAATGATGGAGGAGGAAAAGCCCTATCTCGATCCTACGCTGAACTTATCCCAACTAAGTTCGAAATTGGGTGTTTCCACAAAAGTACTTTCACAGGCCATTAACCAGGTGACTACCCTTAACTATTCGCAATACATCGCACAATATCGTGTTGAAGAGGTGAAGCGTTTAATGATTATGGCCCCTTACACCAAAATGACCATTGCCGCTATCGCATATGATTGTGGTTTTAACAGCATTTCAACATTCAATACCGCATTCAAGACATTTGTTGGGGTAACCGCTACGGAGTACCGAAAGTCGTTATAGCGGATTTTTTTCGATTTTGTTTGCCAACATCATGATTTCGATAGTTTTTACGTTAGCGGGCACCCATCTTTGCCTACGAATCCTTAAACAAATTGAAACATGAGAAAATGTATTATTATCCCGATTATCCTCGTATCCTTTTGGGCCTGTAGCCAAAATGTACATCAAGATCCCACCCATAATTTCACTGTTCAGCGTTTGCTTATCGTGAATGGGAACAATGAGCTGTTAATGTGCCGAGAGCAGTCGGTTTGGGCACCACCTTCCTTGATATACGACCAGCGACAGTTTTTAAAAGAAGGCCTTGACAGTTTATCCAATGCCTATGGAATCCGGATAGGGGAACTACAATTGCGCGGAAAGTTTAGCTACAAGTATGACTACCACCCCCACGCTACATCGCGTGACTATTTTGTGGCCCGTTATGTAAGTGGCGATTTAAAGGTCCCTAAAGGTATGGACGAGGCTAAATGGATTCCCCTGCCCCAGGCGATTGAAAAAAACTCGGTAACCGCCATAATGGAAATTACACGTCAAATTATGATGTTTCCGCATACGGTTTGGGGAGGGTCCTTCGTGGTGAGTAGGACCGAAAGCGGTCACCCCACAAAAATCGTGGAGGATTTTTATCCTTTATTTGAAATCGCCACCGATGGCAGATAGTCAACGCGTTTAAACTTTTTCTTTACCTACGAAAATCATATTTTACACCCTTATTTTACCATCTTGGAAACCATATCCCCAGCTATGTTCGTTAAAAATGACTTCATAGCGGTACGAAAGCGGTGCTCTCGGTTCCAAAAGTTTAAACGAGTTTAGTGCTATAAGATGCGTATTTTAGTATTGCGTAAAAACTCCCCCGAAGTTTTATCCATTAAGCGTTTTTGTGACTTTTTATATTGTATCAAATAAAGGAGCATTCCTAAGGCATACGTTCTTGCCGGAACCCTTGATTTGAAATGTGTGCCAAACCGTTACCGAAGCGAAAGATCAAAAAAAGATGCCTTTTTATCGACTTTAACAATGAAAACGTCTCTTTTTAAAGACATCATATGAAACCCTGATAAAACCCATAACAAAATGAAAGCACTTACTATCCTCTCCTTGCTCCTGATTTCTTTTCTATCGCTACCTGTGGTTCAAGCTCAGATTGACAAAGGAGCGCTCGTAAAAGGGACCACGGTAACCTCGGAAATACGTCCCTCAGAAGTACATCGCTATAAGCTTTCACTGGAAAAAGATCAGTTTGTCTATTTAAAGTTAGTACAGCAAGGGGTCGATGTTAGGGTGGTGACCTATGACCCCAAGGGAGCTAAAATGGAAGCGTTCGATAGTCCCAATGGGAAATATGGAAATGAACTGTTCAGCTTGACTTCCGATAAAAAGGGGACCTATACGGTAGCAGTTTTGCCCTTTGATGATAAAGAACCGGTAGGCACTTACGAGTTGGGGATAGAAATCATGAGGCCCCGGGCAACCTCCGTTATCGGACAAATAGATGAAACCTTTGCCTTTTGGGACGCCAAGGACAGTCCCGGTGCGGCGGTAGCGGTCGTCAAGGACGGGGAAATCGTATTAAAAAAGGGGTATGGTTCCGCCAATTTGGAATATGACATCCCCGTGCGTTCCAATACGGTTTTTCATATTGCCTCGGTCTCCAAACAGTTTACCGTTTTTTCCATTTTATTGTTGGAAAAGCAGGGAAAGTTGACGTTGGACGATGATATACGAAACTATATTCCGGAGGTGCCCGATTTTGGAAAGACCATTACGTTACGCCACTTGGCGTCCCATACCAGTGGGCTTAGAGATCAATGGAACCTGCTGTCCATGGCCGGCTGGCGAATGGATGATGTGATTACCAAGGAGCATGTACTAAAACTGGTAAGCAAGCAAAAGGAATTGAATTTTGGGCCCGGGGAAGAATATGCCTATAGCAATACGGGGTTTACGCTCTTGGCAGAAGTAGTTTCCAGGGTATCGGGAATGTCTTTCGAGGCGTTCACAAAATCCTCCATTTTTGACCCCTTGGGAATGGAGAACACGCTGTTTTATGAAAATCATGAACAAGTGGTGCAGAATAGGGCATATTCCTATCATTCTGATGGTCCCGGCTATAAAAAAAGCGTTTTGAGTTATGCCGTTGCGGGAGCGACAAGCCTTTTTACCACCGTTGAGGATTTGGCCCTTTGGTCCATTAATTTTTCCGAACCCAAGGTAGGGGATGCCTCCATTTTTAAAAAAATGAATACCCCGGCCACACTGAACAACGGAAAAACCTTTGGCGGCGGCCTTGGGCAATTTATAGGCACCTATAAGGGCTTGAACGAAATTCAACACGGAGGGGCCGATGCCGGGTATCGCTCCTATCTGACGCGTTTCCCCGATGAAAATCTTTCCGTAATGGTATTTAGTAATGCCGCGGAATTTAATGCCGAAAAAATGGCACATGAGGTGGTCGACATTTACTTGAAGGATACCATTGCCGCAGCAAAATCAAAAGAGGAAGAGAAAGAGAAAGGTACTTCGGAAACCGTTAGGGTAGATGCGTCCATCTTACGCACCTATGTCGGCGATTTTGAAATACAGCCCGGCTTTAATGTTACCATAGGCTTGGCCGAAGGCAATTTATCGGCTACCGCAACGGGCCAGCCTAGCATGGCGTTAACGCCGCTATCCGAAACGGAATTTAAGATGGAAGGTGCACCGGCCAAAATTGAATTCATTCCCAATGGCGGAGAAAACGTAGCGCTTTTAAAACTATATCAAGGAGGCATCGTAATGGATGCCCCAAGGGTAATCCCGTTTGATGCGGACACAGTGGAACTGTCCGACTTTTCCGGCGCATTTTTTAGTGAGGAACTATCCACTACCTACCATTTTGAGGTGGTGGAGGGAAAACTGATGGCAAAGCACAGCAGATTGAGCGATTTTGATTTAAGCCCGGTACAAGAAGACGTATTTGCCGGAAATGCATGGTTTTTCGGAAAAATCGAGTTTGTCCGGGATGCCAATTCCGCCATTACCGGTTTTAAAGTTTCCAATGGCAGGGTAAAAAATCTCCGATTCGAAAAAGTACTGTAATACCCTATTGGCGATAGCCGGAAACGAACAAAATTCTTTTTGGGAAATGGGAAAGGATACCAACGCTATTCCTCGATTTCCGTTTCGGAAACAAACGCTTTGATCGCTTGGTTGGGCTCTATAATATCGTATCCGCTCCAAAAGTTAGGGTCGTAATTCGGCATGTATTTGGGCAGAACGTCATTGTTTTCCTTAAAGGAACCATATTCCGATGGTTTTAGCACCGTTTCGTCAAAAACCACCAGTTCATAACGGTTACGGTTGCCAAAAGCGGCATCCACTTTCATGGAAAGTTCATTCTGTTTTCGTCTTCCCTTAACGTTCTTGTTCTTTTCGATGATTTTTAAGGGCCTTCGAAAACCTGCGCGGATACCTTTGTTGACATCGTAGTAGCTTAAATGGTATTTGGCGTCGTCGCCCTTTGAAAAAATGATGCGTCCCTTTGCCAAATATTCGTTTATGGTCACACCCAGCAAACTAAAATCCCGTAAGGGTTTTACATTCTCAAAATCCATTCGGATAAGTGCAAAATCATCGGAGTTAATGTACAATTTCCCTTTATAATCCTCGCCCCTTTTTGGGGTAAAGTTGATGACGTATACCGCGGCGTCGCCCAAATAGGTAAAATTTTCCAAAACCAGGTCGTACCGGCCCGGTTTAAACAATACATTGTAATCCGTATCATCGAATATGGGCAGATTTTGGTATAAATTCCCCAGGGTTTCCCGTTTGTATTTGGCAAAGAACTTTTTGCGGTCCGCTTTGTTCTTCTTTTCCTCTTCCAACTTTTTGTTGAGGGCCGCAACATCGGTGGAATCGACCTCGGTATCGAACATTTCATCGGCATCTACCTTGGTGCCGAAAAGCCCCGATTTGATCTTAAAATAGGAATCCGTTTTTACGTTCTCCTGCATGATGGTATTGAATTTTTTTTCAAGAACTTCAAAATCGAGTTCCAGGCTCTTATCGTAAAGCTCGGAAGCTTTGATCAGGTCCAGTTTCTGTTCATCCGCATCGCTCCCCCCATACAGATCTCCGAGCGATTCGTTGTATACCGTATTGGTTTTTGGCACTTGATCGATGAGGTTGTCTATAAAAGCCTTGTCCAGGTCCTTTATGGTCGATTTTTTAAGGGTATAGTCGCTCTTTAAAATCCGGTTTCCATAGGTTTCCCTTAGAAAGATCCGCTTTTTGGTCAAGCCGAGGTTGTAGTTTTTTGCAATCTGCGCTTCTACCAAGTCTACGATCTCATCGGGCGAATAGTTTTTATTGGTGACGATGACGGGATTCAGGTCGATCGCCTTTGGCGCCATAACGATTTGTTTGGTATCGAACTGTTCAATGGGCTTCCCGATGGAGGCATACCCGATACAGGAAATCAAAAGGGAATCCTGGGGTGTTATGGAACCGTTCAATTGAAAGGTAAAGCGGCCCTCCTCATTGGTAATCACCCCTTTGTTTTTCAATTGCACCGTAACATAGGGAATGGGTTTTTGTGTTGCCGAGTCTATAATTACTGCGGTAAGCGTTTGCGAACGCCCAAAAAATGAATACAACAGGAGTAAAAACAGGGGTAAAAGTCTCAACATAAAATGCCGTAATTGGTAGTTTGAAGACAAAAAAAGCGATAGCAAATGAACCTCACCGCTCTTTTTTGATTTTGTTAGGATGCATTTATCCTTTTTTTAACGAATAAGGGCGTGGTAGCAAGCGGTTTTGCAAGAACGATACGGCATTAAATTATAGCGCGGTCCTCAAAAAAGTGTGTTACGTTCAACTACACCCACATTGGTCGTGTCCACAACCTTTTGTGCCGGACTTCGCTTTTTTTGTGGAAAAAAGGGATTTTGGCAAAAAGAACTTTCTTACCAGATAACCGACGGCCACTGCTAAGGTGATGTACATGAGTAGGGGTTGTAAGAGGCTCATAGTTCAGTTCGATTTCATTGTTATGAAAGTAGTTGATACGCTGCCAATGCCACAAGATACGCAAAAACGCTCATAAAGACGAGCTGTAGCGCGGGCCACTTCCAGGAGTTGGTTTCCCTTTTCACCACTGCCAAGGTGCTCATACACTGCATGGCAAAGGCATAGAAGAGCAGCAGGGAAACACCGGAAGCCAGGTTAAAGACCGGTTTTTTGGTTATGGGATCTATTTCGGCACCCATTCGTTGGGTTATGGTATCGGTATTTTCCTCATCACTGCCCACACTGTAAATGGTAGCCAGCGTACCTACAAAAACCTCCCTGGCGGCAAAAGAGGTCAATACCGCAATACCGATTTTCCAATCATAGCCCAAGGGACGTACCACGGGAGCGATCACTTTTCCCAAATGCCCCATATAGGAGTTCTCCAATCTATAGCTGGCAATTTCCTGGTTCGTTGCCTGTCGGGTCAGCTCGTTCGTCTTGAACTTTATGGAGTCGTTGATTGCGGTATCGCCGATGCGATATACCTTCTTCTGAACGCTATCCTTTAACGCCTTTTTATAGACCGCTAAACTATCGGCCATTGCCAGGGCATTGAATTCGGAAAGACCGTTGGTTGCGATTCGTTTTCGTACGATGTTCTCCGCATTTTCAAAATCGTCCGAAAATCCGTTCGACCCCAAAAACCATAGGATTATGGCGATCGCGAGGATAATTTTGCCCGCTCCCACAACAAAGCTCTTTGTTTTTTCCCAAACGGTATAGGCCACGTTTTTTAACAGGGGTGCCTTGTATCCCGGCATTTCTATAACGAAAAAGGAACGACTTTTGATCTTTAGCACCTTGTTCAAGAGCATTGCCGATACTATGGCGGCGCCAAAACCCAACAGGTATAGGAGCATTAGCGTTAACGCCTGATAGCTGAGGCCCAAAAAACGTCCTTCGGGAATTACCAAGGCCACGATGATCAAATACACCGGTAGCCGTGCCGAACAGGTGGTAAAAGGGGTCACCAAAATAGTGATCAAGCGCTCTTTCCAGTTTTCAATGGTCCGCGTGGCCATTACCGCCGGTATGGCGCAGGCGGTCCCGGAAATCAGGGGAACCACACTTTTTCCGCTCAGACCAAAGGGGCGCATGAGCTTGTCCATTAAAAAGACTACCCGGCTCATGTACCCTGTTTCCTCCAACAGCGCGATGAAAAGAAATAGAAATGCTATTTGGGGCACAAAAACTACAATTCCCCCGATACCGGATAAAATGCCCTCTGCCAACAGTTCGGTGAACACCCCTGGCGGTAAGGTGGTTCTCACCCATTCGCTGGCCATTGCAAAAAAGTCTTCTATAATGCCCTGTGGGTACTTGCTCCAACCATAAATGGCCTGAAAAATGGCCAGTAAGATCAGGAAAAAAATAAGGTACCCGAATATTTTGTGGGTGAACACCTTGTCCAAACCGGCCCTGAACCCCTTGGCAGCATTACGGTCCACATGATAGGTTTCCTTGAGCAGTCCGTTAATGAACTGATAGCGTAAAATGGTCTCTTTTTGTTGGAGCCGTTTCAGTTCCGACTTACTTTTGGTAGCGAACGAAGACCGGTCTTTGATCAGCTGTTTTTCGATCGGCATAAAATTCACGTCCTGCGTGATCACCAACCACAACTTGTACCGTTCCTGTTCGGGAAAGGTTTCCTCCAATTTTTTAAAGTAGTCCGGGGCGATTACCGAGGGGTCGATATTGGGATCGGCCGATAAGGTTTGATAACCGATGATCAGTTCTTTCAAACGGTCGATACCCGTTGCGTTCCGTGTGCTGACCAATGCAATTTTTGTGTCGAGTTTCTCCTCCAGCAAGGGAATATCCAACGAAATACCGCTGCGCGACATCCTATCGGCCATGTTGATGACCAATATGGTGGGAATGCGAAGGTCCTTTATTTGTGTAAATAGCAGCAGGTTCCTTTTTAGGTTCTCTACATCGCATACCACAACGGCAACATCGGGATGGTTTTTATCCTTTTTGTTCAGCAGAATTTCCACTGCAACACTCTCGTCCAAAGAAGTGGTGTTAAGGCTGTAGGTGCCGGGAAGGTCGAGAATGTGGGCCTTAATGCCCCTATCAAGTTTACAGACCCCTTCTTTTTTTTCTACCGTAATGCCCGGGTAGTTGCCTACCTTTTGCTTGAGTCCGGTCAGTTGGTTGAACACGGAGGTCTTTCCGGTGTTCGGGTTTCCGATTAACGCTACATTGATCTGTTTGCTCATTGTTCGGTCTGCGCTTCTTCGGTAAGGGTTACCTGGATCAACGCTGCCATGGCACGCCGAATGGCAATATGAGAACCGTTAACGTTTATATAGATGGGGTCGTTAAGGGGGGCTACCTGTACCAACTCCACCGAATTGCCGGGAAGACACCCCAATTCCAATAACTTAATGGGAAGTGCCCCATCGGCTATCTCTTTGATGATTGCTTTTTGTCCCCTTTTTAAATGTGCGACCGTACCGTCCAATATCTTATTTAGATTGATTTTAAGTAAGGGCAAAAGTAAGGGAAAAAAGGCAAACTATTTCCTTTCTATTGCAAAAAGAGCGGTTGTTGTCCAAGGCGGGCTTCAACCGGTACATATGGTATCATTTGAAAGCTAGGGCGCGGTGTTGCGCAACAGCTCCAGGTCTTCCATCAAGCGGCGGACCTCTTTTTCATCGGTACCGTCGTAAAAACCGCGTACCTGTCTTTGTTTGTCCACCAAAATAAAATTTTCGGTATGGATCATATCGAAGGGTCCGCCGTCGCCATCGGTCTTTACCGCCATGTACGATTTTCTTGCCAGCTCGTAGATCTGTTTTTTGTCGCCGGTGACCAAATTCCAAAGCGAATCGTCGACCCCTTTTTCCAGGGCATATTTTTTTAACTGTGCTACGGAATCGATCTCGGGGGTTACGGAATGCGAGAGCAACAGTACATCATCATATTGCCGAATGTGCTCCTGAATGTCGGCCATGTTCTTGGTCATGATCGGGCATATGCCCGGGCAGGTGGTAAAAAAGAAATCGGCAATGTAGAACTTGTTGCCATAGTCCTTTTCGGTTATGGTGGTCCCATTTTGGTTGATCAGGGTAAAATCGGCGATCCGATGGTATTTTCTTTTGTATTGCAATGTAGTGTCCACCAATTCCGGGTTCACCATGCTCGGTTGGTAAACGGGTAGTTTTTTTGGGGGCTGTAGCGCGTTATAAAACAGATATACGATTACCGTGGACAGCAAAAAAAGAACGATTCCAAAAAATTTGTATTTGCCAAAGAAAGACCGCATACGCTTTTTTACAAAGATACGTTAAGGCTTTAGCGTGTTCAAAAGATTAGCTTCCCTACGATGCTAAAAGTTTCTTAAATAGGATGGTAGGGTACTACTTTCTTTTTTAAGAGGGGGTAAAAGTGTACTTTTGTGCGTTTAAATTTAGAAATCATACATGGGATTACTTATACAGATACTCACTTTTGTGCTCATTATATCCATTCTCGTCATATTGCACGAGTTTGGGCACTATTTGCCCGCTAAATGGTTTAAGACACGGGTGGAGAAGTTTTACCTTTTCTTCGATTGGAAGTTTTCTCTTTACAAAAAGAAAATAGGGGAAACCGAATGGGGTATCGGATGGTTGCCCTTGGGCGGCTATGTGAAGATCGCGGGCATGATCGATGAGAGTATGGATACCGACCAGATGAAGCAGGAACCGCAACCCTGGGAGTTTCGCAGCAAGCCGGCCTGGCAACGTTTGATCATTATGCTGGGTGGTGTAACGGTAAACTTTTTATTGGCCTGGATCATTTATACCGGGCTGTTGATCTCGAACGGCGATACCTACATTCCCGCGGACAATTTAAAGTATGGGATCTTGGTCGACTCCGTAGGGCAAAAGTTGGGATTGCGCAATGGTGATAAAATCGTGTCTATCGACGGTAAAAAATCCACCAAGTTTAGCGAGGCTTCCCTCGATATTTTGCTAGGGGACGAGATTACGGTAAAACGCGATGATAAAACGGTCAATATCCTTATTGCGGACGAGGGAAAGAAGGATCTGTTGAGTAGGGGAAAAAACTTTTTATCGTACCGCATGCGCCCGATTGTGGACCGTACCCAAAAAGGCTCCGGTGCCGAGAAGGCCGGTATAACCACCGGCGACCTCATTACGGCGGTCAACGGAAAGCCGGTTACCTATTTTAGCGAATTTTTAGAGGAAATGACGGCCTTCGGGGCAAATGAGAACATTTCCATTTCAATTGACCGTAACGGAAGTCCAAAAACGTTCGAGGTTACCTTGTCGGACCAAAAAAAGGCGGGTATTTACCCGAGTATCGACGACCTTAGCGTAACCGACACCTATGGTTTTTTTGAAGCGATTCCCGCTGGTTTTAACCGTACCATAAAGGTACTCACGGATCAGGTGCGGCAGTTCAAGATCATTTTTAACCGTAAAACGGAAGGGTACAAACAGGTAAAAGGGCCTATCGGTATCGTAGAAATGATGCCCGCCAGTTGGAACTGGGGTTTCTTTTGGGGCTTTTTGGCCATGTTTTCGGTTTGGTTGGCATTTGTAAACCTCTTGCCCATACCGGCATTGGACGGTGGCCATGTGATGTTTTTATTGTACGAGATCATTTCGGGCAGGCCGCCCAGTGAAAAGGTATTGGAACGTGGTCAGATTATCGGTTTTGTGATTGTTGTAGGCCTTATGGCGGTCATTTTCGGGAACGATATCTGGAATATCGTCAAACGCCTGATGGACTAGCGCAGGTTGTTTCTGTTTACGCATCCGAAAACAGATCGATATTTGTTTGGGATAATTGAAAAAACGATTATATTTGCACCCTCTTTTACGCACCTTTTGGTGAAAAGAGTAGAACATTTTCCTCCTTAGCTCAGTTGGTTAGAGCATCTGACTGTTAATCAGAGGGTCCTTGGTTCGAGCCCAAGAGGGGGAGCTATCAATAACGAAATCCTTGTTGGAAACAACAGGGATTTTTTTGTTTCGGGAACTATGGGGCGAGCCCCGAAGCGTCGGGGTATCCTGAGCGAAGACGAAGTAAGGGGGAGTAGCAACAGTAAGGCTTCAGTGCGTTTTACGCCTGAAGCTTTTTTGTTTGCTTAAAGTTGAGGTTGCTTGAAATACTGGGCACTCCCTTTTTTGCTTTTCTTTTACAACATCCATGTTGCCAAAGGCACGTATGCAAGGAACACCGTAATATGCAACACCGTATTTGTCCAGAAGTAATTGCGCTTTTGAAATGGGGTTATCGTTTGAGATCCCTTATCCAGAGCATGCCGTTTTTGGTTAGTCTATAATCTTCAAGTGTTTTGACCGTTGTTCTCATCCAAAGGGTATCCCCCTCAAAAATTCCCTTATAAGTACCTATTTTCGGTTTAATAAAGTCGTAAGTAAGTGTAAAGGACTTTGAAGAATCGCTGTACATTTTAGTCAGGTTAATTTCTTTTGCCAGGGTATCCGCGGTGAATTTGTAACGCGCCCTTGTTTTTGTCGGTTTTTGTTATCAATAGCGTTTCGGGTAGGTAGGAAAGCCCTTTGATGCTCATTTTATCCCACCGGTTACCCTTGGTATCATCAGTTGGAATGGTATCCCCGTTCTTTACAAAAAGTTCAATATCGTGTAGTCCGGTCAAATTTTTATACCTATTGGTATGTTGGGTGGCTATTCGTTCGCTCATGTCATTGCCAAATGAGAGGATCACATAACATAGTACTATGGCCTTCAAAATCAATCCGGTTTTCTTTCCTTTTTTTCCGGTAAAAAGTGGTAAAAAGTTAGCAGAAGTAGTTGCCCTGGTTTTCAGGAAAAAATGAGTTAATCGTTTTAAATCGTTCCATAACAAGAGTATGGTCATTAGCAGTAAGTGAATTGCGAACATTTTTACGGTAACATCGAATCCGATATCTATCAATACAACGTTGAGCATTGCTATCAGCAGAAGGAAAGCTCCTAATGAAGTGGTTTTTCGAAACAATACTAAAATGCCACCAGCTACTTCGATAAGTCCTGCCGATATGCCATAAAACTTGGAATAGCTCATAAAGGCCCATAGGTAGCCCATTCCATTGTAATCGCCAATTTTTGTCTCTAAACTATCAATGTCCATCATCCCGAATTGCAGTAAAAAAACTTTCGAGAGCCCGTACAATAGTAAGGTGAGCCCTATATGGTAGCGAAGAACGGTCTGCAATAGAATTTTAAGCTTTTCGTTGTACTCCGATTTAACTTTGGAATCAATGAACAACCATATTGCTGCGCCTACAACGGAAATAAAGGCCACAAGCGCAAACCGGGCAAAATCGTATTTGGAATCGAAGCCGTTGAGCAATCGATCTTCGTCGAATTCCCAGCCAAAAAAGACTTCTCCGAACCAAATTACGGGTGGTTTCCAAAAGGAAAAATCATCGGTATTCATTTCCGTTATGTACTCAAAACCATAAGGGTAGATGTAAAGTAGCACATATAGAAACACGAACCTCAGTACAAATTTGTTGGGTAGGGATAATGGTTTTAGGTTGCGCGCAGTCATTTTGTCTTTTAATGTAATGGTTGATTGTACTCAGTGCTTCGGATAGTGATACCGCCGCAAGGCCGTAACCCCGGTGCCGACCACGAATCTTTTGAACGCTGGTTGTTGGTGATGCCGTTTCGGCTACCCCTAGGCGTCGACGTATGGAATTTTGCGACCTTATAAAAATACAAAGACCATCGGTTTTAGCCTTAGATCCGGGTTGCATTCAGGTTTTGATAGCAAAAGGTTTTTATGCGTTCCACTACCAACTCCCTTTCTCGAATAAATCTAAAAATGCGGGTGTCGATAAACTCAAAAAATCCACTAAAAAATGTGAAAACACAAGCCATCTTACGCTTTTGGTTTTCTTATAGATTATGGCCCAAACAAGGCCCATTATGAGCGTGGAAATCACCAATTCAAATCCATTGTTCACTACGGAATTGATTCCAAATGCAGCATGGTTTGCCGCAAAAAGTACGCTGGTAAACAAAATGGAAGTCCAACTGGGCCAATTTTTTGTGTAGTCCAAAAGAAGTCCACGCCAATAGAACTCTTCAAACCAGGGATTGATAATTGCCAACAACAGCCATGGGATTACAATTTCCCAACTGGATAAGGTGCCATTATGAAGCAAAAATAAAGGCAACGGAATTAGCCCGACGGTCAATGCCAGAACACCCCAACCAAATCCTCCTTTTGTTTTTTGTAACCATTTTTTGATGGAGTCCGGTCCGCCATATTTTAAAATAAAAAATAGCCAAAGGGCCCAGCCAATCAATACCATCGGCATAAATGCCCACTTTCCGATAAGTGCTCCGAACAAAAATGCTACTCCAAAATTTGTGGCAATTATTAAAAATGGCGATGCTATTACAATGTTCCTTTTTGTCATTTCGGATGGGATTGGTCGGTCTTTTCACAAATTTGCCAACCCTAAGATAATCAAACCTTTTTTTGAATAGGGAAAGAGGTGTCCCTATACTATCGGCAGGAAAACGGAAACTGGATAGGAGATATTTCTAAAAAATAGTATATTTACGTAACCGGTTACGTTTATGGAAAAGGAAGATTTTTTAGTAGCATTAGGGTTCAAGGGATTTACCGCCAGGATTAAGCGGCTGAGCGATACATTGATGTATGACGCGAAGCATGTTTATCGCTATTCCGGCATTGCCATAGCACCGAACTGGCATCTTGTCTTTCTTCTTTTACAGGATGAAAAGCGGTTGACGGTAACTGAAATTTCCAAAAAACTTGACCTTTCCCACCCGGCCGTCATCAAGATTACGGGCAAAATGCGCGAAAAGGGTTTTTTGACCGGTATGCCCCACGAAACGGACTCGCGCAAAACGTATTTGCAGTTGACCGAAAAAAGCCGGCGATACCTGCCAGAACTGCAAGAACAATGGGACTTGATTACCACAATTATAGAAACCCTTATAAACGAGGAGTTTTTATCCAAATTGGGGGATCTGGAGAACGATCTTAGGAACAAGAGCCTTTTGGATAGGTTCAAAGAAAAATACGATGCACAATGAAAAACGCTAACGTAAGGATTGTCGGGTACGAAGAAGTTTATGCGGACGCCTTTGCACGCTTAAACATCGAATGGTTGGAACGTTATTTCTACGTTGAGGATTACGATCGAAACGTACTTGAAAACCCGAAAGAACATATTCTAGAGCCGGGAGGGTACATTTTCTTCGCGCTCGCCGGTACGGAAGTCGTAGGGACGGTAGCCCTGATCCATCGCGGAAACCTGGGCTTCGAACTTTCCAAAATGGCGGTGACCGACACATTTCAGGGCTTACGAATAGGGCAGAAATTGATGTACCATTGTATCGACTTTGCCGGAAAAAACAATCTGAAAAGGCTGTTTCTCGACTCGAATACCTTGCTAAAGCCTGCAATAAAGCTCTATCAAAAAGTGGGTTTTAAAGAGATCGCGATACCCGAGAAGTTGCAGTACGCACGGTGTAACATACGTATGGAGCTGAACGTTTGAAAAGGCAAAAAGGGGGTTTTCGCCACGGAATAAAATAAGGAGCTTGTACAACGCTTATCGTTGTTGTGCATGGCTATCTATTTTCTATTACGAACCACTCCGCCATGCTGATTTCGCCACCTAAATAGTAGGACGGCACGTTTCCTTTAATTCCCAAGCGATACATTCCAATTCCTGATAAGCCTTTTTTAGTTTTTTTAAATCTTGAGAAGTATGGTTTGTCTGACTTAACATATTCTCTTTGAATTCCAAAACATTCCTTCATTAGCTCTTGACCCGAAAATGAACTATTCAAACTTTCCAGTAAAATAGGCTTTTTGTTTGACTGTTATTGGCTATTAGGAATTACAATAACTTTTGAACTGGCCAAACCTTCAAGTTGCTCTTTCCTTATTCCGACCGACTTTAAAAAACTATAGAAATCAGTTTCTTTTTCGAGGAATTTTGTTGACCAAAAGAATCCAGTAAAGCAATTCAATCTTAATGGTAAATCTGGTCTATGAATTTCTAATTCCTTCTCGGTAAGTTCTGAAGGTCCAATAAAACTTGAGTTTTTGTCAAAATAGTCTCTTGAAGTTCTGTAATAATTTATGGTTTTATACTTGGCGTAAACAAATGTATTTTCGTCATCCATCGTTCCGTAAAAAACCTCTTTATCATCGAACATTAATATTAGTATTCGATTTTCTGAGAAGTTAAACACATCTCTAATGTTCATTTTTTTGGACGGTTTTATAACGGTTTGGCTCATGATTTGTGGTGGCGTTAGAAATCGTTAGATTTCCAGCTATAGCACATCCGACCGTTGGTAGTTTCTAAGTCTCAATTTAACGAATTGCAGCTATAAATTATAGCCTTGAATAGGCTCAGTTATTTTAGTTCTAGTCGGGTAAATCATCGAAACTCCCATCCATTTTGGCTTCGCAGGTTTCAAACTCTAAGATATTTTCTTTTTCCAATTCATCTAGTCTATCAAATACTGCTTGGTAATTTCCATCTGGTTGCATATCCAGTGAGAAAAAGATATCGTTCGCTCTTTCGTAGGAAATAGTCAAAATCTGCATTGAGTTTAAAACATCTTCCTGTTTTTTTCGGTTTATGCTTTTTTCAAAAAATACCCTAAAAGTCCTATGTCCACTTAATTCCACAAGCTCTCTTACTTCAGGAATTAATTCGTCAGATTCGGGGATTGCTTTAACAACATCATGAAAATTTAATCCGTAAGCATAAAAAGGAACATTTTCAATTCTGAACAAGTCATTCCCTAGTGGAGTTGCCCAAAGGGATTCTCCTCCAATTGCCCAATGATTTGGTAAGTCAATATGTATGTTCACTAAACCTTCTTCGTTCATTTTTAATGGAGCCTAACGATTTGTATATGAAACCTAGCGTATAAAAACACACTATATTTCGTTTTAGCACTTACTAGCTATGTTTTTAAGATGGCAATCTTTTTATAACAAACTTCATTTGTCCTCGATGATTGGACTCATGCTCGCAAACATGAAACCATTTACAATAATTATTGGTTGGACCCCATGGCCAATCCTGATCAATCTCCATAAGCCACTTATCTCCTCTTTTTGCAAATTCCTTTTTTGTGTGCGCTCTTACTTCTTTAAGTTTTTCTAGGTAGTAACCAACTTCATTTCCAATTATTTGTTCTCTACCACGTTTCCCTAGTCCTGAGGGAACATCCCATTCGGACTTAATGTCTTCACTCCATTTTCCCCATTCAAGACCGTCAAAAGTATGCAGTTGATAATATTTCTCTGTTGCGGCTAAATGTAGTAACATAGCTCCAATAGAATTTGATTGTTCATCGACTTGAAAGTCAAGTTGCTCAACCGTTAAATCTTTCACACTATTGATAACCCAAGCTCTCATCATGTTCATAGTTGATAGTAAAGTTCCAACTTGCGGGTCAAATCCGTCTCTCGGCCCAATAATATAGAGACTATCTTCAGTTTGATTGGGTAATTCATTAGCAATTCCAGCGAATGGAATAGAAACTAATCCGCAAGTTAAAAGGGTAGAATTTTTTAAGAAATTTCTTCTGTTGTTATGCTCTGGTTGATTCTTCATGTTCTGAGTAACGTTTTGTAATTATTTAAAAATCATCATCTTTTAATTCTCGGGGATGCTCGTGGCGGTATGCGCTAAAACCCTCCTTTATGACCTATTGGGCCGCTCCACATAGCACCGGAAATCATAACTGTACATCCAATTGTCAAGAAAAAAGCACCGTAAAGGAGCTTAAATACGATTCATGTTCTGCAAAATCATGGACTTGTGCAACGGGTGCCATTGTTATACATCATATTTATTTCATTAATTCTATTTGATATTTCGTAGCATCAAAAGTCATCTGTAAACCTCTCAAATTTGATTCAGATTTATTTTGTTCAAATAATTCAGTCAAGTGTTCAGTTTGGATAGTGACATTATCATTCTTTTTTCTAAAGATTAGATATTTTAAGAGAATTAAATTAGCCATAATTTTATCCGAAGCGGTTAAATCATTTTGGTTTAGATATTCCGCTATTGTGCTTTCTATCTCGGAATCGTTTTCAGATAGTTCATCGAATAAGTATGCATTGGCCAGGTCAGATTTATTCATATGCGAGTAATCATTCTGGTCAGACATATCTTTTCGATAAGTCATTTTGTTTCCATTTAGAAAATACCATCTCGTGTAGGAATCATTTTCCATTTTTATTTCTTTTTCAAATTCCTTTTTCTTTACACTCCAATTTGTGAAAGCAATTAAAAGTTCAGTTCTGTCATCTTTCTTTAAAATTGCAAATCGAATCAAGTAATTTCTTTTTCCAGGCTTTTCAATTTCAATGTCTAATTTGTTTTCTACAGAAACATACTTTTTAAGCGCTTTTAGAATAGAAGAAACATCTTCAGGACTCGCTTCGGGAAATAGATTTTCTCTTAGAAACAGGTCAGTGTATAAATAATGAGTCAAATAAAAATCATCCATTTGCAGATAATTCGCTTTCGTCAAATGTTTAGTTTTAATATTGATTTTGTTAGATTGAGCATACCCAGAATTCGTGAATATTGCTAAAAGTAAAAGTGTGATTATTTTTCTGTTCATTCTGTTGGTTTATATTGTCTACAAGGGTTTAGCTATGAGCAGTAAAGGAGGAAGTTAGCACATGCTTTCCGTCATGCAATTAGCCAAACCGTTTTGTTTTGCTTTTTCTTTTGTCCAAAGCTACCCCGAAGGGTCGGGACATAAGATTTAGCGACTTCATAAGTATACACAGGCCTTTCGGTTTTGTCCTAAAGCCCTATGTTTTCTTAGCCATTGTTAGCAGCTGTCTTTTCTTCATTCCGCTAACATTATTTCGTTAAAATTTATATTAAATTCCTTTTCTAAGAATTCTATTGTTTTCGGTTGTCCTTGTAAGGAAGCCTTAATTAATTGTGATGAAAAAAGACCATTTTTAGATTTCCATTTCGCATTTTCTCTGTCAACACTTTTTATCCATTCAATTTGAACAGGAAATTCCGAATTTTCATTATCGCAATTATTATAATATCCGAGAGCGTTTAATTCCAATGTGTTCAATAATTTTCCTCCAATTTTAAAATCATTAACTCTAACAGCTTGTTTTTTCACACGTCCAATTCCGACATAGCCAAATCCTTTCAAGTATGCAGCAATAATATCTCCTTTGACTAAAGTTCTAATTGGGTCACTATACTTTCTATGTTGTCCAGCAGTGAGAAAGCCATATTTTCTACAATCAGTCCAATTTCTATGCTTTCCCTCGCCAACGTTAACATAGTAAAGTCCGTTTTTAAAGTCAAAATGAGCTAAATCCAAATGCAAAGTGTCGTGTGGTCGAAATTTTTCGGCAAAATGACCAGACGATTGATTGGTCAGATTTTTTCCTAATTTCCAGATTAGGGTTTTTTCTATTAGGAAAGCTTCTCTTTCAGTCAGCTCTTTTGCAATTACTTTTATTATTGGGCTTAAGCCAGCTTTAAAAATGGCCTTAATTCGTTTTGATTTTTCAGAGTCCGAGTCGTCTTTCAGGTGAGCGTCTTTTCTGTTCGCCTTTCCTTTCCCATAATAAAATTCCTCAAAATTTCTCGGGTCAATATAAACGTAAACGTAATATTCGGCTGTACTTTCCTTCAATCGATAATGTTTCTTTAGGTTGCATATAACTTGTTTATATAGCTGTAAAATATATCCGTATACACCCATTTTGACACTAAACCAACAAAAACATATCTCCTTTATTTTTTCCTTTTCAACTAGGTATTGCAAAAGGCATGTTCCCGTACTTGTTGCAAGAGTTTCCAAAAGGGTACCCCACAGTCTTTTGCAATTACGCCGCCCTTCAATTGCCAGTTAGTTATAAAGCGTTGGTTTGAATTTCGTTTCGGCCTGTTTCATGTTAGCTACAATGGGTAAAAGGATACGCTTTGTACAAAGATGTAACGAATATAGCTTTTTGTTTGAAAACTTTATTAAGACCCTTCTTACGAATTCATTGAATTCCCCTTCTTGTTGTACTGTTAAGATTGGCTGTGGTCCGTTCAATGATCATATCCGTTTTTCAATCGCGCCAAGATTGTAAACATGTTTACCGTAAACTTGAAAGGAGCCTTAGTGTCCGTGGTATTCAAAAAAGGCCGGTTGTTTATGACCGTTTTGCAATCAAATATTCCGTATAAAGTGATGGCCTAAAGCAATATTTGTTCAAATACGAACCGTTTTGCGAAGCTGTTCTGCTAACGATCAAGTGCGTACAACACTATCCCTTTTCGGTACTTGGTTTCACCAGAATTCGGCCACTTGCACATTTTGATCGTTGAACTACACGAATATGCTGAAATGGCGTCATCTAAGACCGAATTTCCTCCCGTATATATCAGGAGTAGGAAAAAGATTATAGTCAATACGTTTTTTACGTTATCCATACGATGATGCGTACGGTTTGATCGACGATGCTTCGTTAAAGGGAAGCCCAACTGAAAACCAATACGCATCGGTTGTTAAGAAACCATTGACTGGTCCGATGCCAATAAACGATAAAGGAAACTTCTAAATTTAAATACATATTCCATGAAATCATCGAAACCGAATGAGCACAGTTTAAGGAAGGGGAACAGCTTTAATTTTGGCGTTGGCGACTGTAAAGGGGAAATACGTTTTGTACCCTCGGCCGACAATTTTGGCCGGTTCGAACTCACGTTTAACGGGGAACTGCTAAAGTCGACCAAAACACTTAGACCGGTAGAACGGAAAATGATTTTACTGTTGGAGGAACATAGGGTGCACCGTCCCATCGAAATTCCGATCAATTATAGTCCCGAAGATATCAAAACGATTCAGCTCGGGCATCAGAAAATTGTAATGGAACTGGAAAGGCTGCTCCAAACCAAAGAGATGGAAGAAGAAATGCTTTCCGTTTAAAACGTTTTTTATAGGGTAACCCATTTCAAAATTAAAACGGTATTTGTTCTGGTTTGACAGGACTATCTCCTTAGGTTTTTAAACGACGACCGGTCCGCCCGTTTGGCATGCGTTTATGCTTGCTCGGCAAGGCGTTTGAAATTTGCCATTACCTCGGGCAAAACGGCCTTAAAACCCCCGCCCAATAGCAGTCCGAATAGCCACTTTAAAGCCCCGGTAAATTTAATATCGTCCGTGAATGCTATTTGGTTTCCCTTGCGTTCAAGTGTCCGTTTTATTTCCAAGGTTCCCACCGGCATTTTTGTTTGGAAGGTGTACGATTCAAGAGGTGTTAACGCACTGATTTTAAATTCTAACTTAGGGCCTTTTTTTGGTGTAAGTATGCCCTTGGCGCCCAAGGCGAACGGTTCCGTAAGCGTTGCACTTTTAAGCTCGGTGTCCCAATCTTTCCATCGGTCTACATCGGTTAAAAAATCCCAAACCTTTTGGCGGGAGTTGTTTACCAAGATCGAATACTGAAAATGATGGTTCTTTTGTTTGTGTAATGGAATCATCCTGTGGTTTTAGCTGCAAAATTCCAAAACCACCTTTGGAATCCAATGAACCTATGGTAACTTCCGTGCTGTTTCATCCAAAAATTGTGGCACGACCTCAAAAAAATGTAAAATTCGAAATGCTTTGTCTGTCGTTTTGGTGTCCAACGTTTACACTTCTTTCTCGGCTTGAATCCCCGTCAACGATTGCGATCGGGCTATTTTAGTGATTCTTGGCTGTAGGTACCATATGTGAATGGGGCAATACCATTTCAACCTTTAAGTTACCCATTAAAAATTCCCCTTTTCTATTGATACTTCAAGTAGTTGTTTACACTTTTTGGATTGAAGCGATTCCGATGCTTGCGGACATGTTTTTTTGCCCTTTTAAAGCCTTTTTCGAGTTGTATAGCAGGGCTACGGAAGGGAAAAAAATCAAAAAAAGTGTGAAAAAGCATCATTTTTAGCCTCCCGATGGTTCGGGAGAAATAGTATAAACCATTCCAAAATAAAAAACGACCGTAGCTACTTACTATGCTTGGTTTTTCTTCACCATTTAAAGGGCTTCCGATTTTAAATTCTCCGAAAAAAGTGGGAAACCTTCAGGTATACGCTGAAGAACAAGGCTTATGGGTAGTGTTACAATAACGGTATCATTCACGAAGAGGTCGGCGTATCCTGTTTTTAAGATAGGGATCGATCAAGGAAGCGACCAACAGCCCCACCATAAACGATAGCAACAGGCATACGATTTGGTCGTCAAAATCGAAGCCGGGCACGCCCCAAAACCGAACGGTCATGACAAGGGCGCAAACAATCGTTAGCAATGACCAATACCACAGGTTGTTTTTCACTTTAGCTACCGGCCGGCCCGTGGGCAAGGATGCTATGTATTTTAGAATGCATAGGGCACCAACAAGACTAAAGGCATATTGGAGGATATCGTACAAGGGCAGGCCCCAAGCGTTCCTTTCCAATACGGGCCAATGGATGACAAAAAAACCGTCGAAATGGGTGAACGCGTCCCATAGCAAATGGGCAAGGTTTCCGATCAACACCGAAAGGACTACGGTCCAAAAATGTGCTTTAAAATAGGAAAGCCAGTCAAATTTTGTAAAGATCCGAAAACGACGTTCAAAATAGCTTGGCAGGTTCCGAATGAGCGCGTTCCGCACCATTAGGTGATAAAGACAGATAAAACCGAGCGCCAAGGGAATGTTTAGCCAAAACATGCCCCAAAAACCATGTCCGTACGGACCATGGGCCTCCATTCGTAGAAAAAATTCAAAATCGGGCACCATGCTGCCCATGATCAGACCGGAGGCGGAAACCCATCGCTTTTTCAGCAGGGGAAGTATCAGGGCCGGATGTGAGGCGGTGAACGGCATTGCGCGAGGATGGGTTTTTACAAGGACTACTCCTATCAAACGGAAAAAGTTGGTGCTTTGGTATTCCCTACAAGGCGCTTCTGGTGATTTTAAGCTTCCGTAATGGGTGTATTTTTCAAACAGTCCTAACCAATGGGCCGGACGTAATAGGGGCGCGCTTTTGTCCTACAGATCCATCAAGCGTATAAAGGGACCAAAAAAGAGGGCAACACAAGCAACTGTACAAGGGGTGTCCCGATGCCCTTTCCGTCTAAGGTTCTTTGCAGCGGTTTAGCGGTTATTCCAATGATTCCGACGATTGTTCGTGAAATGCGCCAAGGATACTGTTTTCCCTGCCATTTAATGCATATTTTTAATAGCTAAATGAATTTTATGCAGCGTGTTCGGGTAAAGGCAACACTTTTTTTGACGCTTCTCCTTTCAATAGTGTCGGGTGCCCTAAGGGGCCAAAAAAACGATACACCGATCATGCAGGTCGAAAAGGCGCTGGCGACTTCCAAACAATATGCGTTGACCGATCGGGATAGCGCCATGCATTATGCATTACAGGCCGAAAAACGGAATTTATCGCTTAACGATCATCGGCTTAAAATCGCGATAAAAAACCAAAAAGCGATCATCCACATTTATAAGGGAGCGTTTGACGAGGCCGAAAAACTATTACGGCAGAATATAGCCGAAACGGAGATCGATGGGGCCGCCCTGGCAACGGCATACCAAAATTTAGGAACCGTTTTCAACTACGGACAACGTTTTGAACAAGCCGTCGAATATTACCTGAAAGCCCTGGACCTTGGTGAAAAAAATAAGGATACCAGCAGTTTGGGCAAAATATACTCCAACCTGGGAGGCATTCATGCCCGCTTGGGAAATACCGATAAGGCCAGTCGTTTTTTGAATAGCGCGCTACTTTTCCTCAAGGACGAGGAACCGCAAAAAATGCAAGTTGTTACCAATTTGGCGGGAGTAGCCTTTAACAATGGTCAACTGGATGAAGCGATCTCCCTTACCCTGGAAGCGGAGCAATTGGCCGTCAACAATAAGATCCCTATTTTTTTGGGAACCATATATTCCAATCTCTGTAATTTTTATTTGGAGAAAAAGGAGTTCGATACCTCCATCGCCTATGGAGAAAAAGGACTTGAAAACAAAAAACGGTTTGGAAAAAATACCGATGTGGTCGTCAACAACATTGCATATGCCTATTTGCAACAGGGCAGGCCCGATGCCGCAATTGCCTATTTAGAGACCATACCCAAAAATGCACAGGCCGATGTACGCGTGTTGGCTTACAATAATTTACGAGAGGCCTATGAATTGCAAAACAAGCCTACAACGGCACTTCGCTATGCCAATTTGTATGCCAGCTTAAAGGATTCAATCGTGAACGCCTCGCAAGCAAAGCAAGTTGCAGAGCTGAGCGAAAAGTACGAATCCGAAAAAAAAGAACAACAAATAGAGGTGCTTCGTACAAAGGACGCTTTGAACAATAGCAAGATAAAGACCCAACGGGCGTATTTTTTGACTACCGCCATTCTAGGATTATTGCTCTTGATTTCCGTTTTTTTCTGGTATCGCGAGCAACGGACAAAACAGTCGTTGAAAACGGCCCAAATTCGCCACAGATTATTACAAACGCAGCTGAACCCACATTTTTTGTTCCATGCGCTGAATAGCATCCAGAGTTTTATTTTCAAGGGGAAGAAAGAAGAGTCGGTCGGTTATTTGGGAAGCTTTAGCAAGCTGATGCGATCAATTTTGGAAAGCTCCGATCAGGACTTTATAACCATTGAAGAAGACATAAAGGCCTTACGGGCCTATTTGGAACTACAAAAACTCAATACCAACGATGCATGGGGTTTTGAAATCGATGTTGCCGATAGTGTGAAGGACGAAATGCTGCTTATTCCCCCAATGTTTACCCAGCCCTATGTGGAAAATGCCGTTTTACATGGGTTGAAAGGTACCGCGGACGGTATGGTAACCGTGCGCTATGGATTGAAGCAAAACCGATTGGAGATCGAAGTTTCCGACAATGGTAAAGGCCCCCGACCGGAGCAGAAAAATGCCAATCAGCTGCATCGGTCCATGAGCACCAAAATCCTGGATAACCGTATCGAAAATCTTAAAAAAACACATCGCTTTCATTGCAAGGTGAAAACGACATATGCCGATAACGGAACCAAGGTGTATCTTAGTTTTCCAATGAAATACGACATCTAATGGCCGATCCACCGTACTTTTGAGTTATGGAGAAACCGCTTTCATGCATTATTATCGAGGACGATACCTTTGCGGCCGAAATGGCCGAGGACATCATTTTGGGCCATTTCAAAAATGTAGCGATTACCGATATCATTTCCGACGTAGCCACGGCACTGCTACGTTTACAGGAAAAGCAACCCGATTTTGTGATACTCGATGTCAACCTAAAGGACGGCAATGCCTTCGAGTTATTGAAGGGGTTGCCCCAAATTAACTTCAAGATTATTTTCACCACTTCTTTTGATAAGTATGCCGTATGGGCCTTTCGTTTCAGTGCATTGGATTATCTGCTCAAACCCTACCTGCCTTCCGATCTGGTGCAAGCCGTGGAAAAAGTGATTTCGGCTTTGGACCATGCCGTGTATACGGAACAATGGAGTGCTTTTTATCATAATCTCGACACTTCGGATGCCGACAGGAAACTGGTATTGAAAAATTTGGACGCTATTCATATCGTAGCGGTCAAAGACATCGTTTATATTGCATCGGACAATAACTATTCCCAGTTTTATTTGAAGGACGATAGAAAACTGCTCGCCTCAAAAACATTGAAAACGTATGAGGAGCAACTCAAGGACAGTGGTTTTTTGAGGGTACACCAACGTTTTTTGATCAACATGGACCATATCAGATCTTACCATAAAAAGAACGATATGTTGCTTCTTTCCGGAAACAGGGAAGTTCCGGTCTCCCAAAGCCGAAAAGCGGTTCTGACCCGTTTTCTCGATCGTCTTTAAAAAATTCTCGATCGGAATTATCAAATTCTAAACCATCGGTATCAAACGCTCATTGGGCACCGTAACGGCTTTGTTATGGCCTATATTTAGTATGGTTTTTGTACTACAATAAGAAAACGACAATGGGGAACGGCATATCAAAATTACTATTGGCACTACTGGTTTTAGGGGTTACACATACCTCTGAGGCACAGCTTTGGAAGAAGATCAAACAAAAAGCATCGGAAAAGGTTGAAGAACAGGTGGATCGAAAGATCGACGACGTATTGGAGGGTGAAAAGAAACCCCAAAAAAAGAAGGATACGGAAAAGGACACCGATAAAGAACGATCGGATTCCGATAGGCCCGAAAACGCAAAAACGGAAACGGGTACAACTAAAAATGAAGTTGAGGTTTGGCGCAACTATAAATTTGTTCCGGGCGAAAAGGTGGTGTTTTATGATGATTTAAAGCGGGAAGAAGTGGGTGAATTCCCCTCGAGATGGGATTTGGTCTCCGGAAGTGCGGAGGTGGTCCGTTTAAATGATGACAACACGATCATGGGGCTGGCAACGTATAACAACAGGGTAACCCCCTTGTTCGAAAAAAGCGGCTACCTATCGGATGAGTTCACTATTGAATTCGATGTCTTCATCGATGATTTGAGCAGGGAAAACAATAATTCATGGGCCTATTACAACTTGTATTTTGGTGAAGATAATTACCGGGAACCTAACGAATACCCGAATGTGAATTTGGCTTTTAGGAGTGGAAAAACGGAAGGGCATGTCGGGGATTATACATTCCCGCTAGAAGAAGTTTCCTTGGGAGAATTGAATGGGTGGCACCACATCTCCCTTTCCTATTACAAGGGAAAATTTAAACTCTATTATGACGAAAAAAGAATTGCCAACCTACCCAAGATCAATGTTGTGCCAAAAGCATTTGCTATTGATTTTGAAGGACATGCATCGGCCGGTTTGGATGACGTTAAAATCGCCATTAAAAATATACGCATCGCCCATGGTGGGGGCGAAATGTACAAACGTATCGTATCGGACGGCAGCTATGTGACCAATGGTATTTTGTTCGATTCGGGAAAGGCAACGTTGAAAAAAGAGTCACTGGGCGTGCTGAACAAACTGACCAGCCTGATGAAAGACAATAGCGATTGGAATTTTCTGGTAGTGGGCCATACCGACGCTGATGGCGATGAAGCGGACAACATGAAATTATCAAAGGCCAGGGCGGCCGCGGTAAAAGCGCAAATGATCCAAAATGGGGTCGCGGCGGAAAGGATTACCACCGAAGGCAAAGGAGAGGGCGAATTGTTGAACGGCAATACCACACCAGAGGAAAAGGCGACCAACCGCAGGGTGGAATTTATCCTAAAAAAATAATAAGATGACAAACAGTAAAATTCTGGTAGGTATCGCCTTGCTATGCGCGACAGTGGCCATAAGTGCCCAAGAATGCAAATCGGCCGTGTTTTTTAAGGAAGGTTCGGTACTTACCTATACCCAGTACACCAAAAAGGGCAAGGTGCAGGGGACCAACTCGCACGAAACCCTAAAAGTGGAGCAGATTGACGGCGGTATGGAAGCGGAGTTCAAGACCGTAGTGTACGACAAAAAGGGCAAGGAAACGTTCAGCGCAAATTATGGTGCCGGGTGCAAAAATGGGCTGTTTACAATTGATATGATGCGTTTTGTGGATATGGGAAAATTGTCCGAGCACAATGCCGATGACGTGGAACTAAAAGTAGATGGGTCCGTGCTATCCTTCCACACGAACGTAAGCCCGGGCGATATGCTGGAAGATGGGGACATTTCCATAAAAGTGAACAAGAGCGGTTTTACTTTGGTGACCATGACGTTCAATGTTTTTAATAGAAAGATACACGAGAAGGAGCAATTGACGACCCCGGCCGGAACCTTTGATTGCCAGGTGGTCACCTTTGATTTTGAATCTAAGATCGGGATCATAAAAATAAAGGGCACCGGTAAGGAATGGTATTTGGACGATAGGGCGGTGGTACGTTCCGAGTCATACAATAAAAATGGAAAGCTTATCGATTATTACGAACTGTCGGAAATCCGGTAACATGGCCTTCTCGGGTAACCTTCCGCGGGTAAAAGGTGTTTGGCCCTTTGTTGGCAAAGGAACGCTTAAATACCCCGTTCCAATGAAAATAGGTGCCAAAACCGCCCGCTAACCACAATAACTTCTTAAATTTGCGCCTTAAAATCGCACTGCCATGTACAGAAGCCATAATTGTGGGGAGTTAAGGGAATCGGACATTGAAAAAGAGGTGACCCTCTCCGGATGGGTACAAAAAACCAGGGACAAAGGTTTTGTCGCTTGGGTAGACCTCCGCGATCGTTACGGCATAACCCAATTGGTATTCGACCAGGACCGTACTTCCGAAACATTATTGGAGCAGGCCCGAAATTTGGGCAGGGAGTTTGTGATCCAAGTAAAAGGACAGGTCATTGAACGGGCATCAAAAAACCCGAATTTGCCCACTGGAAATATAGAAGTACTGGTCACGGCACTCACGGTACTGAACCAAAGCGAAACACCGCCCTTTACCATCGAAAACGAGACCGATGGGGGCGAAGATCTTCGAATGAAGTTCCGTTATTTGGACATCCGTAGAAATCCCGTAAAAGAGAACCTCATTTTTCGCAGTAAGGTGGCCATGGAGGTCCGAAAATACCTTTCCGATGCCGGTTTTATAGAAGTAGAGACCCCTTATTTGATCAAATCCACCCCGGAGGGCGCCCGCGATTTTGTAGTGCCGAGCCGTATGAACGAAGGACAGTTTTACGCGCTGCCACAATCGCCACAGACCTTCAAACAACTACTGATGGTCGGTGGTCTGGACAAGTATTTCCAGATCGTAAAGTGTTTTCGGGACGAAGATCTACGGGCCGATAGACAACCGGAATTTACCCAGATCGATTGCGAAATGGCCTTTGTGGAACAAGAAGATATTTTGGATGCCTTTGAAGGGCTTACCAAATACCTCTTAAAGGAAATCAACGGTGTGGACATCGAGAAATTTCCAAGAATGACCTACGATGCCGCCATGAAAAAATACGGTAACGACAAGCCGGACATTCGATTCGGAATGGAATTTGGCGAGCTCAACAGTGTTGCCCAACACAAAGCGTTCAACGTGTTCAACAACGCCGAGCTCGTGGTGGGTATTGCCGTTCCCGGTGCCAATAGCTATACCCGAAAAGAGATCGATAAACTTACCGATTGGGTAAAACGCCCGCAGGTAGGGGCTTTGGGCATGGTGTATTGCCGTTGTAATGACGACGGCGGTTACAAATCGTCCGTAGACAAGTTTTATGATCAGGACGATCTGGCGCAATGGGCACAGGTAACGGGAGCAAAACCCGGAGATTTGATCTGCGTGCTTTCTGGGGATACCAATAAAGTACGGGCACAATTGAGCGCCCTGCGTATGGAACTGGCCGAACGTTTGGGCCTTAGGGACCCAAAAGAGTTCGCCCCGTTATGGGTAATCGATTTTCCCCTGTTGGAATTGGACGAGGAAACCGGCCATTACCATGCCATGCACCACCCGTTTACCGCTCCAAAACCAGGGCAATTAAGCCTATTGGAAACGGATCCCGGTGCCGTACGGGCCAATGCCTATGATCTGGTATTGAACGGAAACGAGATCGGTGGGGGATCCATTCGTATCCACGACAAACAAATGCAGGCCGTAATGTTCAAGCACCTAGGGTTTACGCCCGAAGCCGCCAAGGCGCAGTTTGGGTTTTTAATGGATGCCTTTCAATATGGGGCGCCACCACACGGGGGCATTGCCTTTGGCTTGGATCGGTTGGTCGCCATTTTGGGCGGACAGGAAACCATCCGCGATTTTATCGCTTTCCCCAAGAACAACAGTGGTCGCGATGTGATGATCGATGCTCCGGCAACCATAGATGACGCGCAGTTGACAGAGCTCGGCCTTCGGTTGAACGTGCCGTTGGAATAGCCAAATGTACCGTTCGTACCTTTTTTGGTATGGAGTGCGGTAACGGGACGAAAAGCGTTTGGTTTTATGCTTATTTTTAAGCATGGGAAAAAAAAGAATCCTAAAACTGGGGCTGTTCATCGGTCTAGGGCTGTTGTTCATAGCCGTGTCCGGGTTTGGACTCCTGTACTATCAGGTGCAGGGAAAGTTTGATTTGGATACCGAAAAATATCCGCACCATATCGGGTATCTCTCTCCCGAAAACCCCGACTTTTCAAAGGATTTTAAGCGCTGTAGCGATCGGTTACCGATCGGTTTTTATCACAGTACCGCACCCCATATTTACAAGAACGGCAAGCCCACGTTTCGAAAGTACGTTCAAGAACGGTATAACAGCGAGGGTTTTACCGATAGCGGTTACCTAAACCTAAGGTTTTTGATCGATTGCGAAGGCGATTTGGGCGATTTGGAAGTGAACGAACTGGACAACGATATGCAAGTGATCGATCTGGACGATGCCATGGTGGAGCAGTTGGTCGGTTTGACGATGCAACCTGAAAATTGGGCAAACTTGGAAAGAAAAGAACCAAGGGACCTGTATATGTATATCATCTTCAAATTGGAACATGGAAAAGTTGTGGAAATATTGCCTTAGTATCGGTTTGGTCGTATGGGTCGTTTCCTGTGGCGAAAATAGTACGGTAAAAACCGCGGCCGTTCAGGACAAAGCGCTTGCCGAGCAGGTGTACGAGGAGGGATCCCACTTGTTGCAGGGCTCCCCGGAAAGCATGACCAGGATCGAAAAGGCGATCGCTTTGGATACCACCTATGCCGAGGCCATTCGGGAACTTTCCGTAGCCTATTTAAAACGGGGCATGCCCCATAAGTGGAAGCCTATTTTCGATAAGGCCGTGGAACATGATGCCGCAACCTGGCAACCATGGCGGGGTTATTTGTACCTCTGGTTTTATCGCGACTATAAAAAAGCCATTGCCGATTTTAATGCCTCCGATACCCTTACCCCTAATTTTATCGACCAACCACAAGGCCATAGTGTGGACTATTGGCGTGGTATCGCCTACCTTGGGCTTAAGGATTATAACAGTTCCATTGCGTATTGGAACAGGCACATCCAAAAAGAAACGGCCGAAACGGGGGAGGACTGGGTGGAGATCAACGCATTTCTCTATCGCGGCATCGCCCATTACGAATCCGGTGATACCCAAAAGGCCCTTTTGGATTTCGATAAGGTGATCGGCCTGTTCAAACAGTCTGCCGATGCCAAATACTATAAGGCCAAAGTGCTATTCGAAAGAGAGGACTACGATGCCGCGGAAGCCCTTGTAAACGACGCCATCACCGATTATAACGGTGGTTTTTACAACCAAAGGAACTATGTAGAGACCTTGCGGCAACTATATCCCGTTGATCTGAAAACGCTAAAAGAATCGATTCTTCGGCAGAAATAAATACCTTTACTTTAATTGAAAGTAACGTGTATGGCCGGCCGATACCATAAGCTATTTAGTGCTTTTCTGAAATGGAGGTACAAAAATATCTCCAATAAGACTTTTACACACATCCTTAGTGTGGCGGTCGGTTTTTTGGCGGGCCTGGTTTCGGTTACCTTAAAGAACACCACCTATTTTATCGCTTCGATTTTGGAAAAGGGTATCCTACGGTCGAACGGACTCTATTTTATCCTACCCATTTTGGGGCTTACCTTGGTGTATTTGTATGTAAAGTTTGTGCATAAGGAAAAGTTGCGCCATGCCATTTCGGCGATCCTGTTCGCGCTTTCCAAAAAAAAGGCGATCATTGCGCCAAAACAGATCTATGTGCAAATGATCGCTGCCCCATTGACCGTGGGGTTCGGCGGTTCCGTAGGGCTATTGGGTCCGGCCGTTGCCGGTGGGGCCACCTTAAGTTCCAACCTTGGGCGCTTGTTCCATATCAATGCCAAAACACGTTCGCTGTTGATCGCTTGTGCTTCGGCCGGTGCCATTGCCTCAATTTTTCAGTCGCCCATCGCCGCCATTATTTTTGCAGTGGAAGTGTTTAGTATGGACCTGACCCTGCTTTCGGTACTTCCCCTATTGCTCGCCTCGATTTCCGGAGTGTTGACCTCCTATTTCTTCTTGGGAAACGAGGTGCTTTTTAGTTTTACCATCAGTCGGGCGTTCGAAGTAAAGGATACCTTGTTCTACATTGTTTTGGGTGTTGGAACCGGTTTTGCCTCGATCTATTTTACAAAAATGTATTTTGGCATCTTACGCCTATTTAAACCGTTAAAAAGCCCCAAATACCGCCTGTTGGTCGGAGGTTTGGCCATAGGGGCCATGCTTTATTTTATTCCCCCGCTTTACGGGGAGGGATTTGGGTTCATCAATAAACTGCTCGATGGCGATCATGTGGCCGCCTTGGGAAAAACACCCTTCGATGCCTTTATCGGAAACAGTTGGGTGGTGATCGCCCTACTGACAGGCATAACCATTTTTAAGGCAGTGGCAATGACCCTTACCTTGGCAGCCGGAGGCGCGGGGGGAACCTTTATTCCCACAATGGTGATGGGCAGTGCCCTAGGCAACGTAGTGGCGAAAATTATCAACAACCTAGGTTTGGGGTTCGCGGTATCGGAGAGTAATTTTACGCTGATCGGAATGGCCGGTCTTATCGCCGGGGTGTTGCACGCGCCCTTGACCGCTATATTTTTGATTGCCGAGATTACCGGAGGATATGGGTTGTTCGTTCCCTTGATGATTACCGCTTCCATATCGTACCTGATCATGAAAAACGCCATGAACCATACCATTTACACCAAGGAATTGGCGGAAAGCGGTGCACTGTTGACGCATAATAAAGATCAATCGGTATTGACCTTGATGCAGCTTGACGACGTGATCGAACAGAATTTTAAAGTGGTCACCCCGGAAATGACCTTAGGGGAAATGTTGCACCAATCGGTGGCAAAGTCGGCCCGGAATATTTTTCCGGTAGTCGATGAAAAAGAAGCCTTGGTAGGCATTGTGCTTTTGGACGATATTCGGGAATTTATGTTCGACACTTCCCTATACCGGAATACCAAGGTAGAAACCTTTATGCACAACGCCCCCGAACATATCTTCTATGAAAAAGACGACATGAAAAGGGTAATGCACAAATTTCAAAGCAGTGGGGCTTGGAACCTTCCGGTGGTAAAGGGAGGAAAATATTATGGTTTTGTTTCAAAATCAAAATTATTAACCGCCTATCGAAAGGAGCTGGTGAGCTTTACCGCCTAGCGGGGAATAAACCGCGACAATAAAAAGAAAGGATGAAATATATTATTGTACTTATCGTTTTTGCCGCTTTCGGCTGTATCGGATATGGATTTTCCATCAAAGAGACCGCGGAGCTACTTTCCAACAGATTCATCGGCAGTGGGGTGGTACTGTTATTTTTGGTAGCCATGCCCTTGTTCCTCATAAAAGAGAGTAAGGGAAAAAAAATGAAGGACTATATGCTCAACGAGGAGAATATCCTAAAAATGAACAAAAGGGAGAAGGAAAAGTCTAAGCGTCAGGGTCTTAAATCCAAAAAATGACCAAATTATGGGCAAGCGATCCAAAAAATTTTTAACTTTAAAATGCTATTGATAAATCAAATGTTTTGGAGCACGGTTGAAACGCTTCCAATGGGTTGAAAACGTTTGGCCGGCCTACAATACCATTTCCAAGTTAAAATGGTATAACTTAAATTCTTAATTGGTATGACTGGAACTGTAAAATTTTTCAATGAATCCAAAGGATATGGGTTCATTACCAACGACGAGACCGGAAAGGACATTTTTGTGCACGCTACCGCCTTGAACGGCACGCAACTTCACGAAGGGGATAAGGTGGAGTATGTGGAGGAGGAAGGAAGAAAAGGAATGGTCGCCGCACAGGTCGTTGTCTTTGGTTGATGGTATCGCAATAGGTATTATACCATTTCTACCTTGAAATTGCCCATTAAAAATTGCCCTTTTCCGCTAATACTTCAAAATAAAAAACAACCGTAGCTACTGCTATGCTTGATTTTTCTTTTTCGTCCAAGCAAAAAATGGCGGCTTTTTGTTTGGGTAATTTCAAAGCAAAAATGGTATTAGTTCAGGTTTCTTTTTTGGATAAAGAACCGCTTTAACAATGCACTGGCCTCATGTTCAAGAATACCGCCCAGTACTTGGGTCTTGGGGTGTAAGGTGGTCCCGGAAACGGAGAACCCCCGATTTTTATCGGCCGCCGCAAAAACGATCTTATCGATTTGGCTCCAATAGAGGGCGCCGGCACACATTTGGCACGGTTCCAAGGTTACATAAAGCGTACATCCCTTTAAATACTTGCCTCCCAAAAAGTTCGCTGCTGCGGTAATGGCCTGCATTTCGGCATGTGCGGTTACATCGTTCAGTTGTTCCGTAAGGTTGTGGGCACGGGCGATAATACGGTCCTGCACCACAATGACCGCCCCAACGGGTACTTCGCCCTTTTCAAAAGCGGCTTCGGCCTCTTGCATGGCTTTGTTCATAAAATAGGCATCATCAAAAGGGAGCAGCATCACATCGGTTTTAAGGGAACAATAGTAAAGAATATTATGATCGGGCACAAAAAAACCCCGACGGTATTGCCGGGGTTTTTTTAAAAATGAACAATGGCTATTTTATAAATGTCGATGTCGTTTCTTCGAACGATGAAAGCACTAATTTTCCATCGATAAGTTTCAGCTCACCGTTAGCGTTTCCAGAACCATACCATAAATATGGCTCTTCGATGGGATAGATTTCAACTTCTCCATTATATTCGAAAGTCTCTTTCGCCATGAATTGAACAAACACAATTTTGTTTTCTTCAGCCAGGTACGACCATTTTCCACTTCCTTCATGTACATATAAATCAGAGCGCTCGTATGCATTTTCATTGCATAAAAGACCAATGTTTTCCAAAGTCATTTCCTCAGGTTCCGTAATGCTAAGCGGTTTGGATGTCGACGTTGAAGATTCATTTTCGCTGTAGGTCCCATCGGCATTTATAATGATGTTTTGATATTCGAATTCCTGACAAAATTCACGCATGAATGTTACTGTCAGACTTCCTTCAACACAAGATATACTTTTTTCATCCGTATCACATTTTTCAACACCGGCTTCGTATAAGTCTTCAGGATAGTTGTTGTCCACCCAAGTTTCCATCTTCCACTCCCCAACAACCGCTGTATTTCCACCCCAACTTTCTACGGTAACGCACACTTCCTGTGGATTACTAATATTTCCATTTGCATCGTAAACACAAATTTCATAGCAAAATTTACCAGGTTTAATGGTAGAATTAAAGCCAATCTGAAATTGGGCATCATCTGTTTTTGATTGCAAGGTTCTGTTTGGTTTTCCTAAACGAGATTGCAAAAGCGGTTTCTTTTTACTGAGGTTATCGGACAGGTCAATATTATAATAGGTATCTGCAAAAGCACCATCCACATCTTTAAACCTTAAATAGGCTCCCGCTAAAGAAGCATTTGAACTTACGTTAACAACAAAGCCGACATCTTGAAAAGCGCTTTTCCCGGTATTCGAGATATCCATAGTTATGGCATCATTTGGAGTGGGAGGAGTACCCTCTTCTTTCGTAGCACCCTGTATCACCACATTGTCCGCCACGGTGTTTGCCTCCAAAGGGGTCTGTTCCAATAGTTCGGCCTGTTCGTCCATTTCGCCGGCCGAACCACCATTATCATCTTTTCCACAGGAAGCCAATACTACCAAAGCTGCGATGGCAGCCGATCTTAAAATAATTTTCATACGTTTTTGTTGTTTGTTAAATAAACTCAAGATGAGTTCAATAAGAAAAATCTGAACGGATAATTCGTACAAATCATGTGCATGTTCCTTGTTTTGTTGTCAAACGAACGGAAACCGGAGTGAAAGGCGAGGAGAAAAGGCGCTATAGCGTAAGGGAGATGTCGGAAGGAGACAAAGGGCAAGTGGTTATATAACGCCCCTTTTTTTCAAAACCGGAGCACGAAAACCATGGTATAATACAAAAATCCCCGACGGAACTCCGACGGGGACTTGTTACTTATCATTGCACTCGCTTTGAGTTCAGTAGTACTGTTTACTTTTCAAAGTAAAACTTGGAAATATCTTCCACGGAACTGTCATAGTCGCTTACTTCGATCAGCACAAAACTGTTTCCGTTGACTTCCGCTTTGCCATCATACAAAAGCTCGGCCTCCCCGTTCTCAACGGAAGCTACTTCAGTTTCTCCATCTTCTTCCACGGTATAGCCATACTCGACCAAGGTGAGCCTGTTTTCGGCCGTAACATAGGCCCAGTTTCCTGTGCTTTGGTAGCGGTAGGTGCTGTCCTCCGTATAAACCAACTCGCATTCGCTTGCCGCGGCATCGTCGTAATCTTGGTCAGCTCCCTTAAAGTCGATGCTATAAGAACCGTCAGCTTTAATTTCTAAAGTTCCATATTCTTGGGTATAGCACACCGTAATTTCCAATTCTTGCTCATTGGCACAGCTGGTCGTCCAGGTATCGCAATCCGGTTCGCCAATGTTATAGGTTTCGGTTGTCCCGGCATAGGTATATTCTTCTTTTACCAAACTCCATTTGCCGACTACGGCCGCGTTTCCGCCCCAGCTCTCAACAGTGACGCATACTTCGCTCGGATCACTGATATTGCCCTCGGCATCATAAACACAAATTTCGTAGCAAAAGGTACCCGGCTCGATCTGCGCGCTGAAGTCGATGTCCAAATTGGCCTCGTCCACTTTGGACGCCAAGGTTCTGGCGGCTCTTTGGAAAACGGTCTTTCGCGCCGCCTTATCAAACACCTGATTGGCATTGATATCGATATCATAATAACTATCCGAAACGGTACCATCATTGGCTTTAAAACGCAAATAGGCCCCTGTAATATCCCCATCGGAACTTACGGGAATCGTAAATCCCTCGTTGAGAAAGGCCGTTTTTCCCGCCTCCGAAATATCCATGGAAATGGCTCCGTTCGGTGTCGGTGGGGCACCTTCTTCCTTTGTAGCGCCCTGTATCATTACATTATCGGCTATGGTATTTGCCTCCAACGGCGTTTGTTCCAATAATTCGGCCTGTTCCGCCATTTCGCCGGCCGAACCGCCATCATCATCTTTTCCGCAGGAAGCCATCATTACCAAAGCTGCTATAGCAGCCGATCTTAAAATAATTTTCATCTGTTTATATTTATTGTTTTTTAATGGTCAGATGTAATTCGCCAATAATCATTTCGGTTGGTATCAAGAATTGTTATGGCTCATTTCATATGCTTTATTGTTTGTTTATAGGAAAAACTTGAACGTAGAAGTGATGGAAATCATGCCCGTTTCCCCTAGTATGTTGTCAAACCGGGCAAAACCATGGTAAAATCTTTAAATAACGTAGTTTTGTGGTTTCAAATTTGAAACGGTGTCAACGATTCTGGAACATATCGATTCCCCTGCCGATCTACGTAAGCTTTCCGTGGCTAGGTTACCCGAACTCGCCAAGGAATTGAGGGCGTTTATCATTCAGATCGTGGCGACAAAGGAGGGGCATTTAGGGGCCAGCCTTGGAGTGGTAGAACTGACCATTGCCTTGCATTATGTGTTCGATACCCCGAACGACCTTCTTATCTGGGATGTGGGCCACCAAGCATACGGACATAAGATTTTGACGGGCAGAAAGGCGGTTTTTGGTACCAACCGGCAATGGGGCGGGATCAGCGGCTTTCCAAAAAGGGACGAAAGCGTTTACGATGCGTTTGGTACCGGCCACAGCTCAACCTCCATTTCCGCAATTTTGGGCATGGCAATCGCGTCACAGATAAAAGGGGATGCCGACCGCGAGCATATCGCCGTCATCGGCGACGCTTCCATTGCCAGTGGAATGGCCTTTGAAGGGCTCAACCACGCCGGGGTCACCAAGGCCAACGTGCTGATCATCCTGAACGACAATGCCATTGGAATAGATCCTAGTGTCGGTGCCCTAAAGAAATACCTGACCAATGTAAAAAAGGGGACCGCCAAGGACGAAAATATTTTTGAGTGCCTAAACTTTGCATATTCCGGACCAATTGACGGCCACGATTTTAAAGCGGTACTTGAGGCGTTGCAACAGCTTAAAAAACAAAAAGGGCCACGATTGCTGCATGTGATAACTACAAAGGGTAAAGGCCTAAAGCAAGCGGAAGAACAACAAGTGGTGTACCATGCCCCGGGAAAATTTGACCGGCATACCGGAGAGTTGCGGCCAAGTACAAGCGACCTTTTGCCCACAAAGTACCAGGATGTTTTTGGGCATACGTTGGTCGACCTTGCCCGGAAAAACGAAAAAATAATCGGTATTACCCCTGCCATGCCCACGGGAAGTTCCCTGAAGTTCATGATGGAGGAATTTCCCGAACGTGCTTTTGATGTAGGCATCGCGGAGCAGCATGCCGTTACCATGGCCGCCGGGCTCGCGGCCGAAAATATGGTGCCGTTCTGTACGGTGTATTCTACCTTTTTACAACGCGCCTATGACCAAGTGATCCATGATGTTGCGTTGCAAAGGCTTCCCGTGGTCTTTTGTTTGGATCGGGCGGGCATCGTTGGGCAAGACGGGGCCACCCACCATGGAGTTTTCGATATCGCCTATTTGCGGTGTATTCCCAACCTGATTATTTTTGCGCCAAGGAACGAAACCGAACTGCGCAACATCATGTACACCGCACAACTGGGACTTGATCTGCCTATTGCCATTCGATATCCTAGGGGCAGGGGCGTATTGGAAGAATGGAGGCTTCCCTTTGAAAAAATTGAGATCGGTTCGGCAAGGACCTTACACGAAGGGACCCAGGTTGCCGTACTGTCATTGGGGCACATTGGAAACGTAGTAGCCGATGCCATAGCCGAATTGAAAGAGGTTTCGCGGATCGGACATTATGCTATGCGCTTTGTAAAACCCTTGGATAAGCAGTTGCTTCAAAGGATCTTTGAACGCTATTCGTCCGTAGTTACGGTGGAAGACGGTTGCAGGTCCGGAGGTTTTGGAAGTGCCGTGTTGGAATTTGCCAATGAAAATGGCCATTCACGGCCGATCGAGATCTTGGGAGTGCCCGACACCTTTTTGGAGCATGGTACCACCGACGAACTGTACAAGGCAGTGCAATTGGATAAACAGGCTATACAAACAAGCCTAAAACGTATTTTAGATGCGAGCGATAACCGTTAAAAATTGGATGTGTCCCCTATTGTTGGGACTTTTTGTTTTTTCCCTTGGCAATGCGCAGGATTCGATACCGGCCCCGAAAAAGGCCGACTCCGTTATTGTTATACCACTTCCCCCGATTCGGAAGGCCGATACCATAAGCAGGGACAGCATGGCCCTCGATACCGTTATCGTAGATACCCTGGTCATTCGACGGGAACAGCAGCGCATCGAGAACCTGAAAAAGGGCGTTACCCTGAACACCACTATGATTTCGATCAAAAAAACGGAACCGCTGGACCAAGGATACAACAAATTTAAAGTGCCTTCCTTTTGGCAAGAGATCAATTTGTTGGGACTTACCCTAAGTGAAACGGCTTTTGTAAACTGGAATGCCGGTGGAACCACATCCATTTCCGCCTTGGCCAATGCACGTTTCGAAAGGAACTACAAGTTTCGATACATTTCTTGGGAGAACTTTTTGGAAATGCGCTATGGTGTAAACCTACAGGAGGGCCAAAAATTGCGAAAGACCGAGGATGCCCTGCGGGTAAGTTCTACCTTTGGGTACCGTCGCGATACGATCAGCAATTGGTACTACTCGGCAAAGGCCAAATTTAATACGCAATTCTCCGACGGTTTTAAATATCCCGATAGGGAGAATGCGGTGTCCAGACCATTGTCGCCCGGATACTTTTTTCTTGGTGCGGGGGCCAGCTATATTTCCAAGGAACGGCGGTTCAACCTATACATTTCGCCCATTACCCAAAAGGCCACCTTGGTCCTCGATCAGGAATTGGCCGATAAGGGGGCCTTTGGGGTACAAAGGGCGGTACTGGACGATGAGGGGAACGTTCTGGAAAAAGGGGAAAACCTGTTTCTGGAACTCGGCTTCCTGATTACGAATAGCTGGGAGTCCCAGTTGTATAAGAATATGGGCATCAAGCACCGATTGAACCTGTATACCGATTATTTGCAAAGCTTTGGGAACATCGATGTCGATTGGGAACTGAACGTAGAACTCCGCGTAAACGAATATATTGTTACCCAGATAGGGACCCACCTCATTTACGATGACGACATCCTGTTCAATGAGGTAAAAGCGGACGATGGTACCATTACCGATCCTGGAGAACCCCGTTTGCAATTTAAACAGCTGCTCGGGGTCGGCATATCGTATAATTTTTGAGTTGTTCTCACGAAAGCCCTTTACCCCATCAACGGTAGTTTTGTACGTGACCTCACCCGGTTGTTTCGGGTGAAGACCAATGATGGTCAAGGTCCTGATCGTAAACTGCTGGCCGTTATACCATTTTTGGTGTTAAATTACGCAAATAAAAACCAGGGATTTTTTTTGTAGGCGAAAAAGAAAATCCAAGCATAGCCTTAGCTATGGTTAGATTTTATTTTGAAGCATACACGGAAAAGAACAATTTTTAATGGGTAATTTAACACCAGAAATGGTATTACACCATTTGTTTATTGGAATTACAGCTGTTTTCCCATTATTTTGTTATGGATGTGTACCGCGGCACTATCCGAGAGGCTGGCCACATAGCAGCAGGTGTTCAACAATATTTCGGCATCCGGGAGTTCCGTTCTTTGGTAGAAGGCCGGAAGGGTGCGGAGCATCAACTTGTCATAGTTCGATGCCTTTCCCTGTTTGGAGCGCATCAGCGCCGTGGTATACACCTCCAAAATGTCGGAGATGATCTTATACCCGGCAATCTCCTTTTCGATCACTTCCTGCGATTGGTAGATGTTGTTGACGCTAAGATCGATAATATCCGTTATTTGGGCGTTATAACGGCTTTGGTCCAATAAGGACACCTCAAAATCGCCGGCAAGTATCGCTTCTTCGTTCTCGATAAAAATGCGAACGGCATCGTTGATCAAGGTATTGATGGCCAAGGCCCTCAAATAGCTCAGGCGGTCTTCCTTGTAGGCCAGGGAGTTGTACTTTTTGGTATTGATGCGGTCTTTTACCAGTTTGATCAGGTATTCCAGGGCATAGTCTTCAGAAATCAGTCCCAGGTTGATGCCGTCCTCAAAATCGATAATGGTGTAACAGATATCGTCGGCCGCTTCCACTAAAAAGGTCAAAGGGTGCCTTGAAAAGGAAAGGTCGTTCCCCGTTCGTGTCGCCCGTAGCCCCAAGGTTGTGGCAACGTCCCGAAAGGTTTCTTTTTCCGATTGAAAAAATCCGAATTTTTTGTCCGCGATATGTGGCGTCGGCTTTTTGGGCAAGGACTCCTTTGGGTATTTGGTAAAAGCGCCCAAGGTTGCATAGCTGAGCCGTAGTCCGCCCGCAACCCCTTCCTTTGAGGCCGTCAATAACTTGAACCCATTGGCATTTCCTTCAAAATCGATAATGTCCTGATATTCCTTTTCCGATAAAAGCCGCTGAAAACGTTTTCCGTTCCCGGTTTTAAAATACTCACCAATGGCTTTTTCCCCACTATGGCCAAAAGGCGGATTGCCGATATCGTGTGCCAAGGCCGCCGCGGCGACGATGGCGCCAAAATCGTTAAAGCGGTATCCATGCACCGTTTTCAAATGGGGATGCTTTTCCAATAGCTGTTTTCCGGCACTACGCCCGATACTGCGTCCTACTACGGAAACCTCCAAACTATGGGTCAAACGGGTATGTACAAAATCGGTCTTGGATAAGGGGATCACCTGCGTTTTGTCCTGTAGGCTTCTAAAAGCCGCGGAGAAGATAATACGATCATAATCTACTTCGAAACCCAAGCGGGTCTCATCCTGTTCTTTCCGGAGCCGTTTATGCGTATCGCCATGCCTTTTTAAGGAGAGTAGTGTTTCCCAGTCCATATGTTGTATTAAGGATTCGCAAGATACATTTTTTGGATTTTCCAATACCCGGAACTACGGGGCGGATTACGGAGAGGGAAGTAAGCAATACCGTTTGAACTTTGAAATGGTATGGGCATGATTGTCCGCACCCTGTTCGATGGCTGTTGAACCAGGTATTTCATGGTCTTCGGTGCCGACCAAAAACATAACCTTTTGAACATGGTATCGTAATCTCGACTTAACCATAACTTAACCTAATGCATTTTTCTTTGCAGAAAAATTAGAAAGGCATGAAGCATGTTCTGTTAATGGTGTTGTTGTTCGGTTCCTTTACGGTGTTTGCACAGCGCACGGGAATCGTAAAAGGCCATATCGGCGATGCCGCCGCAAATGGGGAAGCGCTTTTGTTCGCCGATGTACATGTAAAAGGCACCGATGCTGCCACGCAGACCAATTTCAACGGAAATTTTGAATTGCTTGCCGTGCCTACGGGAAAACAGGTGTTGGAAGTGACATTTTTAGGATACGAACCGCTGGAGGTAGAAGTGGAAGTGCTCGCGGACAATACGGTACGTATCGATACGAACATGAATCCGGAACAGCTACGTTTGAAGGATCTGGGAATTGCAACCGTAACGGCCTCCGAAACAACAATGAAGCCGCCCGTTACCGAGGAGCAAGAGGATTAATACCATTTCAACATGGTATTACAAAATAAGACATTGAACTCGTTTAAACTTTTTGCGTTTAAGCGAAAATCAGTCATTTTTTGGCCATTTGAAGGCTTTTTTGAGTTGCATAGCAGGGTTACGAAAGGAAAAAAAGGCAAAGAACGGACGAAAAAGGGCGATTTTTTAGCAAATGGAAAAAGTTTAAACGAGTTCATACAAAAAGCTCCACAACTTTAAAAAGTTATGGAGCTTTTTTGGTGGTAATTGGTACCGGCAATTAGTCTTTGGTAACTACGGGGGATTTCGTTTTCGTGTCTACGACACTTGCAATGGTATTGTTGTCAAAAGCGACCTCTTTTTGGTTTCCATTGTTCCAAAAGTACCAGGTTCCGGTACGGGCGCCTTTGTAATATGTTCCTAAGGATATTTTTTCACCTTTCTCGTTAAAGCTGGCCCACTCGCCATGCAGTTTTCCCGCCAAATCGAACGTGCCTTGTTGTCTTACACTACCATCTTCGTGGAAATAGGTCACCTCGATCAGGTTGGTTTCCTTGTTCAACTTCGCTTCTCTATCTTTTTGAGCGTACCCCATTGCTGCGCTAAGCATCAAAAGGGCGGTCATGAGTATTACTTTTTTCATCATTATAACTTTAGTCGATACTTCAAAGGTACTAAAATTTACGTTTAAAGAACCATTTGTTTACATTAAATTTACATTGAAAACGTTTTTAAGCGCTTTATATTGTGCGTATCCCCTGTTTTTGTGGCATTTTTTTGATTTTAGGCCTTTCATGCACGCAACTATTTTAAGGAAAATCAAATTATTGTCGTTTGCTCAAGTATTCTTTTGGCAAGCAGTCAAGAATAGCCCGTAAACCAAGGGTTTGAAGAATTTAATGGGTTTGAAGGGGATGATTGGGGTCGAATTTTCATAACCTTAATTTAACATCATTGCTAAATTATAATGGCACATTTGTGCTTATTTAAAATAAATGGGGGAGAACCTATATTTTTTTATGGTCGTCGCGCTGGCGGTCTTGGCGATAACCGACTTGGTGGTAGGGGTCAGTAACGATGCCGTTAATTTTTTGAATTCCGCAATAGGGTCAAAGGCAATTTCCTTTAAAACCATTATGATAGTGGCCAGTGTTGGTATTGCGTTCGGCGCAATGTCCTCCAGTGGTATGATGGAGGTGGCCCGAAAAGGTATTTTCAATCCCGGAGAATTTGTTTTTGCCGAGATCATTATCATTTTTATGGCGGTAATGATAACGGACATTCTACTATTGGACTTTTTCAATACCTTGGGAATGCCGACATCTACTACGGTTTCCATCGTTTTTGAACTGTTGGGCGCCGCCGTGGCCATTTCCCTGGTCAAGATTTTTGACAACGGGGGCGGTTTTCAAGAACTGTCGGGTTATATCAATACGGACAAGGCGACACAGATTATACTGGGGATCCTATTATCGGTAGTGGTCGCGTTCAGTGTGGGCGCGCTTATCCAGTTTATCACCAGGGTCCTGATCTCCTTTAAATTTACCGAAAAAGCAAAATGGGTAGGTGCCGTATTTGGCGGTTTCGCCATAACGGCGATCGTATACTTTATCTTGGTAAAAGGCCTTAAAAGTGCCGCAGTACTTCCGGAAGAGGTTACCGTTTGGGTGGCAACGAACCAGTTCTTGTTCCTATTGGGCAATTTTGTGCTCTGGACGCTGCTCTCATGGTCGGTGACCGTTTTCTTTAAAATTAATATTTATAAGGTCATTATCGTATTGGGCACTTTTGCCTTGGCTATGGCGTTCGCCGGCAACGATTTGGTCAACTTTATAGGGGTGCCCCTTGCCGCGATGGAATCGTTCAACGCATATACCGCATCCGGAAAACTTGCTCAGGATTTTACCATGGAAGGCTTGTCGGCAGCAGTGTATACGCCCAAATATTTATTGTTGGCCTCAGGGATGATCATGGTGGTCACCTTATGGTTTTCGTCCAAGGCAAAAGCGGTGGTCAAGACCAGTGTGGACCTTTCCCGACAAGATGAGGGAGATGAGCGGTTCAGCCCCAACTTTCTTTCCCGCCAAATAGTGAAGTACACCATAAAGGCCTCGGAAAATTTGGCCGGTATTATACCAATTTCCATTTCGAAGAAAATTGACGCCCAGTTCGAAAAACCATACGTGTATGTACCCAAGAGCAAGTCGCAGGACCTTCCCGCTTTTGATCTGGTGCGTGCCTCCGTAAACTTAATGGTCGCCAGCGTGCTGATATCGTTGGCCACCAGTATGAAACTTCCCTTGTCCACCACCTATGTCACCTTTATGGTGGCCATGGGCACCTCTTTGGCCGACAGGGCCTGGGGTCCCGAAAGTGCGGTTTATAGGGTCGCCGGGGTATTGAACGTTATCGGCGGGTGGTTTTTTACCGCATTTAGTGCGTTTGTGGCCGCCGCCATTATCGCTTACGTTATACACCTAATGGGTTTTGCGGCCATTGTGATATTGTTGATCCTAGCATTTTTATTGATCGGTAAAAATTACATTTCCCATAACAAAAAAGTAAAGGAGACCAAGTTGGAGGAGAAACTGCAAAAAGCGGAAAGCAACTCCATTAACGGTGTGATCGAAGAGAGTTCGGCAAACATTTCGATGGCCATCCGGCGCGCCAACAAAATATATACCCAAACCATCGACGGACTGGCAAAACACGATGCGGACAGGCTTAAAAAGAGTAGAAAGGGCATACAAAAGCTCAACAACGAGGTAGAAGGCCTACGGGACAATATTTTCTATTTTATTAAGAACTTGGACGATTCCAGTGTGGGCACCAGTAATTTTTACATTACCGTACTTGGCTATTTACAGGACATGACGCAGTCGGTAGAGAACATCTCTAAAGCCAGTTACAAGCATGTAAACAATAACCACAAGAAGTTGCGTTTCAACCAGATCAAAGATCTTAAGGAAACCGATGGCTTTATGGAACAATTTTTTGGGGATATCGAAGCCTTGTTCGGTGACAAATCATTCGCGGCGCTTACGCCGCTCATTGCCGACAATCAAAACCTTTTTGAAAAGGTAGAGCAGAAAATCCAGAAACAGGTCGAGCGTACCCGTTCGGACGAATCGAGCCCCAAGAATACCGCACTTTATTTTAGTTTGTTGCTCGAGACCAAAGACCTTCTGGTGGCTACAATGAACCTTTTGGAGATTTACAACGAATATGCGGAAGCATAACAAAATATTGTAATTGGACATAGCGGTCCGGGATTCAACCGGGTCACCCGAAAAAAACTACAAATGGCCCCTATCAAAAAAGGTTCTTTAAAAACCCTATACTTAGGCATGCTATTGTGCTACACGCTAACGATGGCACCTGCATTTGCGCAAACACCGGAACTTACGGCTGCCGAACTGTTGCAAAAAGCCATCGCGTTCCACGATCCGGAAGGGGCATGGCCCACGTTTTATGGAATGTTATCGATCAAGCTGATCACCCCAGATGGCAAGGAGCGTATGAGTACCGTTACCATAGACGCTCCAAAGGAATATTTCAAGCTTCGCACGGCAAAGGAGGGCAATTTTACGGAACATAGTTTGAACAAGGGTGTCTGTACGCTAAGCCTGAACGGTAGTACTAGCTTTTCGGAAGAAGAGGCCATAGCACATAAATTGGATTGCGAAAGGGCACAGCTTTTAAAAAATTACTATACCTACCTGTATGGGCTCCCGATGAAGTTGACCGATGCGGGAACGATAATCGATCCCGAGGTACGGACCCGTACTTTTAAAGGAAAGGAGTATTTGGTGTTGAAGGCCACTTACGATGAAACCGTAGGGAACGACACCTGGTACTTTTACTTCGACCCCGATACCTACGCTATGGAGGTATATCAATTTTTTCATGAAGAAGCGGCAAAGGATGGAGAATACATACTGCTCTCGGATTTTGAAAAGGTTTTGGAAATGAACCTCCCCAAAACAAGAAAATGGTACTATAACAAGGACGATACCCATTTGGGAACCGATGTGTTGACCCAAGTAGAAGCGCTGTCCTCCGCTGAAGGAAAGGATTAGCAGAAGCTTATACCATTTTTGCTTTTTATTTGGGGGATTTTAAGGTAGAAATGGTATTATTGTTCCGATTGCGAACGAACAAGATCAAGCGTAACGGCGTATAGGGATGCTCCCTGCATCTTGGCTTTGAGCCAGGCATAAAAACCCATTACAAAAATATCCTCACGATCCCTTCCCAACCAAACGAAGGAGTCACCTACTTCTTTTTCAAAGCCCTCGGAACGGATAAGTCGTGGGTTTTCATAGTAGCGGAGGGCCAATTGTACAAAGGTCAGTACCCGTTGCTCGCCCAGTTGCCGTAGCTTTTTGGAAAAAGTACGTTTAAAACGTTCGGCCCGTAGCAGCACCAGATCCAACTTATCCAATTCGATAAGTAACAACAGCTCAATTATGTTCTTTTTGATGACCCATTGCCAACCCACCTTTTTGGTATACCAATCATCGCTATGGCGAAAGGAGCGTAACAAGGCGTACGCTTTGTTAAAATGTTCGCCTTGGAAAAGGCAGGTCATGTGCAGCAGTTGAAGGTCCAACGAATGTTGTGGGTAGGCTTCCAATAACATCAGGGCATCGTCCAAGGCCCCGGTATAGGTCCGGTTCAACGCTTTTAAAACGGTCAGCTTTTCATGGAACCTTTTGTAAAACTCCCTATTGTTTTTCATCATCTCCGTTTCCATGTTTGCGGTCAGTTGTAGGGATTCGGAAAATTTCTTGTTTCTAAAGTGGGTAATGGCCATCAAGTTCAGGATATGGATATGGTAGTACCGATGCTTATCGGCAAGCAAACCTTTTTTGCCGATAAGGCCATAAAGCCGTTCCATAAAAGGAGCTATCGTATGGTAATTGCTCTGGAGTTTGGCCGCGGTCGATACGATTTCCATTAACTGATAAAGCGCCTTATAGCCCAAGGTATCGTTCAATTCAATATGGAACGTGGCAAAAGTATCCTCAATTATTTCGCGGAGCGATTTCCCTTCGGGCGTTTTAAGTTCGGCCTTGATGGTCGCATAGGCCAGGTTCAGTTGATACTCCTGTTGGAAAAGCCCGTGATTGGCCTCCGATTCTTGAATGATGGCGGTTAACGACCAACTAGGGTTCAAATGGGCATATTGGATCTTGGTGTGATAAACTTCGTTTAAAATAGGGTAAACAGCGATGCGCTTTGCCCTTTTTTCAGCCTTCAATAGACTTTTAAAAGCGATGTAATACTGTTTTTGTTCAAAAAAGATACGACTCGCCAAGAGCAGTTTTAGGATTTCAAGTTCTTCGGAATTCTCCTTAGAAAAACTTTTACCCGATATGAAATCCAATAGACTGTCCTGTAATCTTTTGCAGAGCGCGTGAAAAGCGTTTTTTGATGGGGTGCCGTATAGTTTACGGTCCAATGCATTGGTTTCCCCAGCAAGAATAAGCTTAAAGAGCAATACGTTTTTGGTGTCGCCCCTACGGTTCTTTCGCTTAAGGTAGGCCACAAATTCTTGGTGTTCTTCCTTTGAAAGCACTGCTATTAAGGCGATTAGTTGCTTCATTAAATCGTAAGTATTTATATAGATAAGTTCATAAAAATAAAGGTTAATGAATAATTTTATCATTTTTAATCATAAGTATTTTCATTTTTTTGATTTAACGGGGCACCGTTTTGATGCCATCTTTGTCACCGAATGAACCCGTTAAAACTAAAAACATGGAAAATTCAATTCAAAAGGAAAAGAAAGAATTTAAAAATAACCCGGACTTTAATTTTAAGCCCACCGATGCATTCGTGTCCGCATCGTGGATCGCCCTATTGGTGGGTATGGTATCATACTGTATCGGTCTATGGAACGCCGACATGTGGCTGAACGAAAAGGGATATTATTTTACCATTCTGCTCTTCGGTCTTTTCTCCGTAGTTTCCGTTCAAAAAAGCGTTCGGGACCGCCAAGAGGGTGTTCCCGTAAGTGATATGTACTATGGGATCAGTTGGTTTACCACCCTGGCCTCTATTACACTCCTGACCGTCGGCCTCTGGAACGCGGATCTGGAACTCAGCGAAAAAGGGTTTTATGGCATGTCGTTTATGTTGAGTCTCTTTGCCGCTATTGCGGTTCAAAAGAACACGCGCGATATTCAATTGATCGAAAAAAGGGAGGCCGCTTCTTAGGGCTTTTTATACCATTTCAAAGGTAGTACGTCGACAGGCATGTTTAAAACTGTTTTTTAGTTGGTATTCATGGCTGTCGGCCTTTTTGAGGTATACCGATCTGCTTTTCGATGAACTGCATGCCGTTGGTCGAATAATTACACGTTTTTATAAAGCATCCCGTTTTAAGGAAAACCCCAAATCTCGCAGTTATGAAAACAGAAAAGCATATGGTTCCGATGACCAGGGCGATTTTTTGTGCCGTTTTTATCCTATTGGCGGCATGTGAAAAGGACGCTACTACAGAAGACGAAAATGGTATTCTGGTTACGGAGGAAGCGCAGGATCCGAACGAAGAAACGAATACGCCCGTAGCGGAGGGCAATGCAAATCGAGACGAAGCAAAGGCTTTATATGAAACATTGTATGTCGCATCCAGAACAGAATCGGGAGATGTCGCTTGGACGGGAGACGAGCCTGCCTGTGATCCCGGAAGCGTACCACAAGCGACCGTTGATAAGATCATGAACCGTTTAAACTATTTTAGAAAAGCGGTAGGGCTCCATAACACCATTGCCCTAAGCGCTGTTAAAAGCGAAAAGGCGCAACGGGCAGCATTGATGATGGACGCCAACAATGCCTTGGAACATAACCCCCCGGAGTCGTGGAAATGCTATACCGCCGACGGTAACGAAGCTGCGGGAAAATCGCTGTTGACCACCGCAAGAAACTCGGAATCCATTGATTCCTACCTTCGCGACGCAGGGAGCAGCAATGGCCCGGTCGGGCATCGAAGATGGTTGCTATGGCCAAGACTTCAGGAAATCGGTATTGGAAACACCTCGGGAGCCAACGCCATATGGGTAATCGGTAATGCGGGTTCCGCTCCTGTCGACGCTCCGGAGTTCATTTCATGGCCCCCTTCAGGATATGCTCCAAAACAACTCATATACCCCAGGTGGTCATTCTCGCTAAGGAACGCCGATTTTAGCGGTGCCCAGGTAAGCATGCAGGATAGCAATGGAGGAAACATAGCGCTTACCGTAGAGGATTTGGCGGGCGGTTTCGGCGATGCTACCTTGGTTTGGGTCCCCGAAGGAATCAATACCAGCGCTACGGACGATGTTACGTACACCGTTCGTATAAGCAATGTGGATGTTTCAGGGGAAATAAAAAGTTTTGAATATGAAACCGTCCTGTTCGACGTCAGTAGATAAACGATTTTATTAGGGGTTATAGCTGTATTTTTAAACGTTTTCTTGCATTGGTCTTAGCTTTGCACCATTGATTTTTTGTCCCGATCTTTAAATCGATTATGGTGTAATTTTTGAACCCGTTCAACAGGAAGCGTATATGAAAAATATAGGGGGCGAACCACAAAAGCTGATAGCCGAAAAAGTATTGGAAATCGGGAAGTTTCAGTTCTTTTCCAATGTTATCGTAGGCGAGTTTAACGATGGGGTGCATGTGACGCATGAAAAACTGGCCCTCCCGCTTCAAATGGCACGTGAGGTCTATGGGGATTCTGTTCCCGTAGTATATCTTTCCCACCGCGTCCATTCCTATTCATCAAATCCTATAGGCCATAAAAAGTTGATCGCCCAGTTTCCGAATTTCGTCGGTTTTGGAGTCGTTTCCAATAACCGTTATCGTAGGGGGCTGATCCGCTTGGAAAAGCACTTTATTAAAGGGCCGGTGCAGGTGTTTTATGAACTTCAGGAAGCTTTTGATTGGGCAGAGCGCTTATTGGGAGATCGACTGATGGTGCCATCGGAACCGGAGCGATAGCTTTTAATACGGTCACGGTATCCGCGGACGCACATTCCTTCGCTTTAAATTTTTATAAATCTTGTATATGGATTACTGCGGGTATCCAGCAATTTTGTATCTTTTAGTACCGTAAGAAAAATAGGGTTATGAACTCGGAGCAGGCATATTTGGGAAAGCACCATTTGGATATCGGTACATTTACCTTTTATGGCAACTTTATGGTTGCCGAGGTGGCCGAAGGGGTTGCGTTCGCTTTTGAAAATGCGACGGAAATGCTCTCCCTTGCGAAACAATACTACGGGAACACCACACCTTTCGTTTATATCACCAATAGGGTAAACTCCTATTCTTTCAATCCTACCGCACATTTCAAGACAACGGCCATGTTCTCCAACCTCAAGGGCTATGCGGTCGTTACCTATGATGTGATGAACCAAGATATCGCCCAAATGGAACAATCTTTCATGAACAGGCCTTTTGGGATGTTCAAAAGTTTGGACGACGCGGTTGCCTGGGCCGAATCCCTTATCGTAAAGGATTAGTACCATTTAAACTTTTTAAGAATTTCAATACAGTGCGTTTATTAGCGGGAAATCGAACCTATTTCCGAATTGAGCGATCGGATTCAGGAGCGATAGAAGTTCATTTCATCCATGTACCGCCATACCGGATCGGGGAGTAGCGGGCGGATATTTTTTCCGGCCTTATGATGGTTTCGGATAAAAGTGGAGGAGATTTCCATTATGGGAGCGGCCACCCGGTGTATTTTGGGATGGTCCTTAAATTGATGTGTAATTTCCCCTTCGCCGATTCTGGGATATACATAAAGGTCGTACCGTTCGAGTATCAGCTCGTAGTTTTTCCATTTGTGAAACCCCTTTAAATTGTCCTCGCCCATAATAAGACAGAACTGATGTTCCGGTCCTTTCTTTTCCTCCAAGTGTACTAGGGTGTTTATGGTATAATTGGGTTGTGGAAGGTCGAATTCTATTTTAGAGGGACGCAGTTTTGGAAATTCCTTTGTCGCCTCGAAAACCATTTGATAACGGTGGTGGTTGTCCAGCAGGTTCTTTTTTACCTTGAAGGGACTTTGGGGCGTCACCACGAACCATACCTCGTCCAAATCCGAAAATTCGGCCATGTGGTTGGCAATGGCCATATGCCCGATATGGATAGGATTAAATGTACCGAAAAAAAGACCGACTCGTTTCAATTTTCTGCGGTGTTGGATGCCGGCTCAGGGCCGTCAACATAAGCTTTTACCATGGCATGTGCCTCTTTGAGGGCTACTTCCAGGTCATAATTTTTAATGATCTTATCAAATTGCGGGGCGGTAGCAAGTTCCACCGACGCTTTTGCCACACGCATGTTTATTTTGTCCTCACTTTCCGTGCTGCGCTTTTTTAATCGTATTTTCAATTCGTCCACACTCGGGGGTTTTACGAATACCGCCAAGGTCTGTTCTGGAAATTTCTTTTTGATCCGAAGTCCGCCGACCACATCAATATCAAAAATGACATTTTTGCCTTCCGCCCATAACCGTTCGACCTCACTTTTTAAGGTGCCATAAAAATTATCCCGATATACTTCTTCCCATTCTAAAAAAGCATCGTTTTTAATGTGTTTTTTAAATTCGGGTACGCTCATAAAATAATAGTGTTGCCCATCTTTTTCCTCACCTCGGGAGGGGCGTGAGGTGGCCGATACCGAAAACGCCAAGTTGAGGTCCGGTTGTTTGAGCAAGTGCCGTACAATAGTGGTCTTGCCACTTCCCGAGGGTGCTGAAAAAATAATCAATTTACCGCCTTTTGCCACTATGGTCTTTTTTTTGGTTTACAGATTGCTTTGCCGTTAGGGCCGTGATCATTACAGCACGTTCAACATTTGTTCCTTAATTTTTTCCAGTTCGTCCTTCATCTGAACGACCAATTGCTGCATGGGGGCATAGTTTGCCTTTGATCCTATGGTATTGATTTCCCTACCGATTTCCTGGGTGATGAAAGCCAGTTTTTTTCCGTTCGAATCCGTGGAGCCCAAGGTGCTTGAAAAATAATCCAAATGGTTCTGTAGCCGAACTTTTTCTTCGGTAATATCGTACTTTTCCAAGTAATAGATCAATTCCTGTTCAAAACGGTTGGCGTCTACCTCCGCCTGTATGTCGGCGACCGCTTTTTCCAAACGTTCCCGAACGTTCCCCAGTCGTTCGGGGTCCATTGCGGTAATCTCTTTTAAAAGAGCCTGTAGGTTTTGAAGGCGTTCCGAAAAATCGGTCTCCAGTACCTTTCCTTCGGCGGAGCGAAAATCGTTTGTTTCCGTTAAGGCTACACGCAGCGCTTCTCGAATGCCCTTGTACTCTTCCGGGTCAATGTCTTCCCGTTCGGTTTTCATGGCATCCGGCATGCGCAGGGCCATTTCGAGCAGGCGCAGTTCGTCCCCATCGGCAATGGTCCTCAGTTGTTGCATGTATTTCCGAATGGCCACCTCGTTTACCTGTGCCCCGGTTTCTTCACCGGTAAGTTCGATATAAAGGTTGAAATCGATTTTTCCCCTGACGAGGTCGGTGGCTATGATCTTTCGAAGCTCCAATTCCTTTTCCCTGTAAGCAGGTGGCATTCTGGCGTTCAGATCCAGGTTTTTACTGTTGAGGGATTTCAGTTCAACGGTAATTTTCTTGTTGGGCAATTGAACAACATGTTTCCCGAATCCGGTCATGGATTGAATCATAACTTTTTTTTTGGAATTGCGCAAAGGTAACCAATTTTGTACGTACGGCTCCATGCAAAAAAGGGTGGTGGGCGCTTCGGGAGTAGTGTTACGGAATTGGCTTTCGTATGGCCCGGATACCCGTGAACGCCGGAAAGGAATTCAATTCTTCAACGTGTTTCGGGTCCAGTGCTTTAAATTCGGGCAATGGTTTTGGCTCAAGTATCGTATCGATGTAAAAGCCGTTTTTGCAAATGGGCGCGATACAAGCCTCCAAGGGCCTCCATCCTTACAATTCCCTTACCCAAATATTGCGATAGCTTACGCGACTATTGTCCCCATGATCTTGCAGTAACAATGGGCCTTTCCCGTGCGCAGGATTTTTGGGCCATCCAATATACGGCGTCGTTCCCTTGATTTCTGTATGGTCCTGTACCAGAACGCCATTGTGCAAAACGGTAAGCGTCCCCGATTTTATTTTACCGCCCTCGGCATTAAATTCCGGGGCATGGTAAATGATATCATAGGTGTTCCATTCGCCCGAAGCTACCGACGCCATGGCGAGCGGTGGTGTTTGTTTGTAAATGGAGCCTACCTGGCCGTTAACATAGGTGTCATTATCATTATTGTCCAACACTTGAACTTCGTATAGGCCATTTAAAAATATACCGCTGTTTCCTCTGTTCTGTCCATCACGTTGCACATCGGCAGGGGATTTCCATTCGATATGCAGCTGTATGTCCCCAAAAACGCGTTCGGTCTGTATATTTCCCGTTTTGTCCGCCACCGTCATGCTGCCGTCATCGTTTAAATGCCATTTTGCGGCGGTGCTGTCCTTGGAATGTACCCATCCTTCCAAACTGCTGCCGTCAAAGAGCACCGTGGCGTCTTTTGGCGCCTTTCCGTTCAATGCCGGTCCCGTAACGGGTACTTTCGGTTCGTAATATTCGGTGCCTTCCGGTTCGGTAGGTTCCTCACCAGCGTATTCATCGTGTACGATAACTTCCGTTTTTTCGGTAGTTGGGTTAGTGGGTGGCGTTTCCTTATGTTGGCACGAAACTACGGTAAAGGAAAGCAATGTTACAAGGTGTAGATATTTCATAAAGGAGGTTAAGGTAAGCGAAGGTTAGGTGTTTAAAGTTCTTTTATTTTGATGTTTCGGAAAGCGACCTTGTCCCCATGGTCCTGCAGCCCGATACTTCCGGTAGTGTACTTTCCAAAGTGCTCCCAATCGGCAAATTTCGAACCGGATACCAAAGCGTTCCATGCGTCATTGTTAACGGGAAATGTAACGATTTTTTCGCCATTGAGTACAACACTACCCTGTTGCGTTTTGTGATCGATGGAAACGATACAGGTGTTCCATTCCCCCACTGCTTTGGTAACGTCCTTGGACGGTGCGATCATATCATACAGGGCACCGGCCTGATGCGTTGTCCCATTTTTCCCGTCGGGGTGGCCCGCATTGTCCAATACCTGTATTTCCGGGCCGCTTTCATAAGGTTGTTTTAATGATGGTTTTTCCATCACTCCCCAAAAAATACCACTATTCCCGGCTTCCGATATCTTCCATTCCAAAGAAAGCTCAAAATCGGTATATCGTTTTTCGGTAATAAGATTATACGTGGCTCCTTCTTCCCGGTTTTCCGGAGGATAAAACACCATGGCACCGTCTTCCAACTTCCAATGGTCCGGTACGTTTTCGCCGCCATATGCTTTCCATCCATCAAAAGAGCTACCATCGAACAATACGGTCCATTCTTGGTCGGTATCGGTACTGGCGACCTCTTGGGCCTCGGTTTCCGGCGCACTGGAAACGGCCTCTTTTTTTTGCTCCTTGCAGCTAACAAAAAGCAACATAATACTACAGGCAATCGAGAAAATAGTTTTCATTGTACGGTTTTTAACGAGGGGATATGCAATGGTATCAAGTACCTAAAATTCTTCGTAATTCGTCCTTGTCGATTTCGGCTCCGGCAAAATCGTCAAAGGTTTTTTCGGTGGCCTCGATGATGTGGTCCTGTATAAAGATGGCCCCTTCCCGTGCCCCCTGCTCCGGACTTTTTATACAACATTCCCATTCCATTACGGCCCAAACGTCGCAGCCATATTGGGTAAGCTTTGAGAAAATGGTCTTGAAATCGATTTGACCGTCCCCCAGCGAGCGGTATCTCCCTGCACGATCGCCCCAATCGTTATAGCCCCCGAAGGCACCTTTCTTCCCTGTTGGGTTGAATTCGGAATCCTTTACGTGAAACGATCTGATAAACTCATGGTAATGATCGATGTACTCGATGTAGTCCAGTTGCTGTAATACAAAATGGCTGGGATCGTATAGAATGTTGACTCTTTTGTGGTTTCCGGTCGCTTTCAGGAACCGTTCAAAGGTATCTCCGTCATGTAGGTCTTCCCCGGGATGTATTTCGTAACAAACGTCTACTCCTTCCTCGTCAAAATGATTCAGTATCGGCATCCAACGCTTGGCCAGTTCCTCAAACCCCATTTCTACAAGGCCTGCGGGGCGCTGCGGCCAGGGGTGCCAAGTGTGCCATAGCAATGCTCCGGAAAAGGTCGCATGGGCCTTAATGCCCAAACGTCTACTGGCGGTAGCGGCTTTTTTTACCACATCTACCGCCCATTCGGTCCGTGCCTTTGGGTTGTTCTTTACCGCATCGGGCGCAAAGTTGTCGAACATGAGGTCGTATGCGGGATGTACCGCCACCAATTGCCCTTGAAGGTGGGTAGAGAGCTCGGTAATCTCCAAACCATAGGAATTAACCTTTCCCTTGAGCTCGTCACAATAGGTCTGGCTCTCGGCCGCCTTGTCCAGATCGATAAGGAAATGCTCCCATGTAGGGATCTGAATCCCTTTATATCCCAAGTCGGCGGCCCATTTGCACATACCGTCCAAACTGTTGAAAGGTGCTTTGTTGTCTACGAATTGTGCCAAAAATACGGCAGGTCCTTTAATTGTCTTCATATCGTATTACGTCTATTATTTCGTATAAATTTTCGCTTCAAAGGAGGTATTAAGAATAAACGTTATATTTAAATTCTTAAAAGTTTCCGACCACTAGTAAGGTAAGGAAGGTCATAAATATAGGAAAACCGTCAGAATTAATACAAGAAATATATGAATCAGGAAGTGGAATACGATGCGATTGTCGTTGGAACGGGAATCAGTGGTGGTTGGGCCGCCAAAGAGCTTACCGAAAAAGGGTTGAAGACCTTGGTACTGGAAAGGGGTCGTATGGTAACGCACCTGGAGGATTACCCCACCATGCACGATGATCCTTGGGATTATGCCCTTAAAGGGGACCTTTCCGAAGCGGACAAGAAAAAGTATCATAAACAGCATCGCGTCGGATGGGCACCCCAGGAAGATGTGAAACATTTTTTTGTCAATGACCTGGAACATCCTTATGTGGAGATCAAACGCTTCGATTGGATCAGGGGCTATCAGGTGGGCGGTCGTTCGCTTACCTGGGGCCGGCAGAGCTACCGCTGGAGCGATATTGATTTTGAGGCCAATGGCAAAGATGGGCATGGTGTGGATTGGCCGGTACGGTATCATGATATTGCGCCTTGGTACGATAAAGTAGAAGAGTATATTGGTGTGAGCGGACAAAATTTAGGACTCAAACAATTGCCGGATGGTAAGTTTCAACCGCCTATGGAATTGAACTGTGCCGAATTGGAATTTCAGGAATCCCTTTCGGAAAAGTATGACGATGGTCGTTTACTTACCATAGGGAGGGTGGCCCATATTACCGATCCCGATGCCGATATTGAAGGTAGGGGCGTGTGCCAACACCGAAACCGTTGTTGGCGGGGATGCCCGTTCGGAGGCTATTTTTCAAGCAATTCCTCCACCTTGCCCGCTGCCGAACGCACTGGAAATATGACCCTCCGGGCCAATAGTATCGTTTACGAGGTAATGTACGACGATACCACTAAAAAGGCTACGGGTGTAAAGGTAATCGACGCGGAGACCAATGAAAAGTTGGAATTTAAGGCAAAGGTGATTTTCCTTTGTGCTTCCGCCATGGCCTCGGTCGGCATTTTGTTGCAGTCCAAATCGGAACGTTTTCCGAATGGTCTAGGGAACGATTCCGATGCTTTGGGGCGTAACATTATGGACCACCATTACAAACTGGGCGCTTCCGCAAAAATAAGCGGCCACATGAACAAATACTATAAGGGCCGAAGGGCCAACGGATTCTATATACCGCGTTTTGTCAATTTGGACGAAAATACCAAGCGCGAGGGCTATCTCCGTGGTTTTGGATATCAGGGCCGTGCCAGTAGGGAGGATTGGTCGGCCGCAGTAGCGGAATTAGGGTATGGCGCCGAACTTAAGAAAAAAGTGCTCGAACCCGGCGCATGGGAAATTGGCGTTACCGGTTTTGGCGAATTTTTACCTTACGATAGCAACAGGGTAACCCTAAGTGAAACCGAAAAGGATAAGTGGGGACTACCACAATTGGCATTCGACGTGGAGTTTAAGGAAAACGAATATCGTATGCGCGAGGATATCAAAAAAGAAATCATGGAAATGTTCAAAAAGGCAGGTTTTAATGATGTAAAACCGTACGAGGAAGAAACCGGTCCGGGGCTTGGGATCCACGAGATGGGCGGGGCCCGAATGGGACATGATGCCAAAACGTCCATTTTGAACAAGCACAATCAGGTACATTTGGTGCCCAACGTATATGTCACCGATGGGGCTTTTATGAGCTCTTCGGGTTGCGTGAACCCTTCGTTGACCTATATGGCCTTTACGGCGAGGGCCGCAAACCATGCCGCGGAAGAATTTAAGGCAGGAAAGTTTTCTTGATTTTCTGTATTATTGTCTTACCGAAAACACTGACCTAAAATGGAAAACGCATCAGCAAGAAATATGTGGGGCGATTATCTGGACAAACATCTGGAACACGCTTTTGAAGACGCCCCTACAACGGTTCATTTCTGTAATAATGAAATGGATGCCAATGAATGTGCCGCTCTGGTCAAAAAAGGCATCAAACGAGCTACCTCACCAAGTTTGTTAGGGCTTCAATACCGAAAGGAGCCCCTTCCTAAAATTGGCGATTTTATGGTGGTGACCGATTGGGAGGGTACCGCGCAGTGTATCGTACGGACGACAAAGGTGAGCTTGCGTCCCTTTTTTAGTATCGACGAGGCCTATGCCCGACAGGAAGGAGAAGGAGATCAAAGCTTGGCATATTGGAAACGTACCCACTGGGAATATTACAATAAAGAATTGGAACCCTTCGGCAGGGTACCTCGGGAAAGCATGATTATCGTGTGCCAGGAGTTCGAAAAGGTCTTCTAAAGGTACATTACGTTCCGGATTCCGGAACATAAAAAGGGTACACAATAAATACTAAATGCCCCGGACGGTAACGTTCGGGGCATTTTTTGTATCCGTACATTTATGTCAAAACAACAACGGAACTAGCTTAAAATAGTATGCGTATTGCCGTTACTTTTCAAGATTGACCCAAGTGTTCCCATTTTTATGGGATGCAACGGTGGCCTCTATGAAATTCATTCCGCGCACTCCGTCGACCATGGTCGGGAACTCAGCGTCGTCATACTTTTTTCCGCGGATGGCCTTGGCCGCCCCGAGATATATATTGGCCATAGAATCGAAAATACCTTCGGGATGTCCGGGAGGTAACTTTGTACCATTAAGGGATAGTTTGCTGTTGTAGGCATGCCCCGGTTTGTAAACCTGTGTGGGTTTGGTATCGCTCAAAACATAAAGGAAATTCGGATTTTCCTGTTCCCATTTAAATGCCGCTTTTTCTCCATAAATGGAAATGGCGAGGCCATTTTCTTCGCCTGTTGCCACCTGACTGCTGCGGATGACCCCCTTTACAGTATCGCTCATACGGATCAATACCGTTCCGTCGATATCCATTTTATTGTCTTTGTAGAGGTAGTTGAAATCACTGAGAATGGACTTCACCTTCATGCCGGTGGTATACTCTACCATATTGAAAGCGTGCACCCCAATATCACCGATACAAGAACTGATACCGGCTTTTTTGGGATCTAACCGCCACACCGAAGAACGTTTTTTCTTGTCGTGGATGATGGTGTTGATCCACCCTTGGTAGTATACCGCGTCAATTTTATGAATTTTTCCCAACGCACCTTTTTTGATCATTTCCCGCATTTGGCGAACCATAGGGTAGCCGGTATAGGTGTGGGTAAGGGCAAAAACGGTACCGGCCTTTTTGTGGGCTTTTTGCAATATCTTGGCCTCGTCCAAAGTAGTGGTCATCGGTTTTTCGCAAATCACATGAAAACCGTTTTCCAATAGTTTAAGGGCCATTGGAAAATGTAAAAAGTTCGGTGTTAGAACGGAAAATACCTGTATGCGCTTATTTTCCGGCAGCTTCAGCTCTTCTGCTACCATGGTATCAAAATCTTCATATATCCGATCTGTTGGAACATCGATCTCTTTTGCAAAGGCCATGTTGGCCTTAAAGTCCGGGTTGAATACGGCCCCAACGATTTCATAGTTGTCGTTTATCTGCGAAGCGACACGGTGCAATACCCCGATAAGGGAATCGCCTCCGCCCCCCAAAACTCCTAGTCTGATTTTTTTTGGCATTTGAATCTAAAATTTAAATTAACGTTGTTTATTTTTCAAGTGTGCTACGTTTCTTCATAACGCTCCTTTTTCAAAACAAAGGCAACGGACCGGAACGTACGCTTACGCCTTGGTGTTTTGCTTATTCCATTAGGTGATATATGCAAGCTTTCACAATTTATAAAAAAACTCGCTGTCAAAGGCAATCTTTTCATTTTTGGACAAAAGAGTGCTTAAATGAGTAAAGTGTCACGGACTTTTTGGTTTTAGCGAAAACTATGGGATGCCTATCCTCGACCAAGGTGTTTTGCAACGAAGACGGCGAAAGAAAGTTATACCCAACTGTTGTATTAAAGTGAGCCCGACCATAAATGGCTATTTTTTAAGATAAAGAGCGGATTTACAAGGTTCATACTATCATAAAGACCATTTTTAACGTAGAACTCACCTTAGCATTGAACATACCGATCGAACGATAACCACTTGGGCACTATTTCATTGGCCCTGTCCGTCACGTTTGCCCGGGGAAAAAGGCACCCTTATGAATACAGCCCTGCGCGGCCGGTCGAACTTCCAGAAATCGAAAATCCGAAGTATACTACGATAACAGGGGTTTGTTACTATTCGCAATCCGCTTCCTACCCAACTCACCGTTTGTAAAAGATATAGTCCAACGGTAAGGGTTCTTTGCCAGCCGTTCTAAAATCAATGGCCATCTGTCCCCGGTGATGGGTAGAATGGTTGATGATATGGAAAAGAATGTCCTGTAGGGTATTGGTGAAAAGTCGCCCTTCGGAATCCTCGTAATCGATACGTATTTCAAAATCGTCGGCATGGGTGGTGATGTCGAAAGAAGTTCGCTGGTTTTCGTAGTGGATGTCGGCCCATCCACTGACCGGGTGTACTTGAAACACCGAAAATTCGGAGGGTTTGCCCATTGCCCGGGCGTTCCAAATATGATGGGCATTCAAAATATGACTAAATCGCATGGCAAGCTGCTCCGGAACCTGTTCCATTTCTTGGCAGGTAGTGATCAGTTTTTTATTGCTTTGAAAGTTATAGTCGAACAATTGATTAAAAAAAGCTTTCACGATAAATAAGGTGATTAAGGTTTTGGGGAAACGTTATACCATATACCATTTCAAAGTTTAAATGGTACTATTCATGCATTTCTTTTACGGCCTTTAGCATAAGGTCCCTTGTAGCTGCTATTCCAGCTTCCTCGCTCAATTCCCTGCCTTCGTATTCAACGCCGATAAATCCGGTGTAACCGGCATCTTTCACGATTTGTAACATTTTCACATAATCGATTTCCGTTTCGTTGCCCTCCGCATCAAAATCATGGGATTTGGCACTTACCGCTTTCGCATGGGGCATCAACTCGGAAACTCCCTTGTAAATATCGTACATTTCGGCACATCCCTTGCTGTAATCTTCCGGGTCCATTCTTTTGATGCAGAAATTGCCAAAATCGGGCAGGGTACCGCAATTGTCCATGTCAACGGATTTCATGACCTCGGCCAACAGGGCTGCGTTGGAGGAAAGTCCGCCATGGTTTTCCACAATGATATTGATGTTTTTCGCAGCTCCGTAACTTGCCAACTTCCGAAGCCCGTCCACCGAATTCGATTTCCATTCCTCAGGTTCCGAGCTGCCGTTAAGGTTTACCCGAATGGCATGGCAGCCCATTGCCGCCGCGGCATCGACCCATTTTTTATGCTTCTCCACCGTTTCATTCCTTTCGGATTCGTCGTCGACCGCTAAATCGCCTTGGCGATCTACCATTATCAGCACGTTTTGGAGGCCGTGCTCTTTGGCCGCAGCATTTGATTTTTCTACAAAAGCGGCCATGGCCGCTTCCGAATAACCCAATGGTTTTAATTCCGCATCGTACAATTGGCTCACGTATTCCAGACCTGAGAATCCCCACGATTTTGCTTTTTCAGCAAAAGTGTACGGATCTACACCATCATCCTGTACCATCTTATGCATGCTCCATTGGGCCAAGGAAAGTTTGAAAAATGGGGCGGGGGTCTTCGTTGTGGTTTCCGCCACTTCCCCATTGGGCGCGCTTGCCGGTTGCTTGGTTTCTTTACAGGCATAGAGGAACATTACGCCCATGGCCAAGGCGGCCCTTGCGCCATTACGTATAAAATTTCTTCGTTTCATTGTTAGGTGTTTCAAGGTGAATTTTTTTCAAGTTGTTTTTAAAGGGGCCTGCCCTATTGCATATCTCGGTCCGGAAATTTCCGGAATGGCAATAACATAGGCTGTATTTTCTGAAAAAGCGTGAAAAAAGCCTACAAAGGCTATGTTTTTAGCAACATCCACGGTCTTTAAATGTAGAAAATTAAATTTATATTAATAAATTTAGCAACTAAACAATTTGGTACATGGGTAAATTTTATTACAACGAAGAACAGGAGTCGTATGATGCGATCGTGGTCGGTACTGGGATCAGCGGTGGATGGGCGGCAAAGGAACTCTGTGAGAACGGTCTGAAAACCTTGGTCTTGGAACGGGGTAGGATGGTCACGCACAGGGAAGATTACGAGACCGCCGATAAGGACGAGTGGGATTTTCCGCTTCGCGGCGAGCTTCCTTATGAAGAAAAACAGAAACAGTTAAAACAGGCACGAACGGGTTATACGACCCGTGCACAGCATAACATGTGGTTCGTGAACGATCTGGAGCACCCGTACAATGAAACAAAACGTTTTGATTGGATGCGGGGATACCATGTCGGGGGACGTTCCCTGCAATGGGGCCGCCACAGTTATCGTTGGAGCGATATCGATTTTAACGCGAATGCCAATGAGGGCGTGGCGGTCGATTGGCCGGTACGGTATAAGGATATTGCCCCTTGGTACGATAAAGTAGAGGCCTATATCGGGGTTTCCGGTGAAAACCTGGGGTTGCCCCAGCTTCCCGACGGGCAGTTCGAGCCCATGATGGAGCTCAACTGTGTGGAACAGCATGTTCGGGAAAAGGTGGCCGAAAATTTTGATGGTAGGGTGGTGACCGCCGGTCGTGTCGCACATATCACAAGTGATAAAAAATTTGAAGGGGACGGAAGGGTACGTTGCCAGTATAGGAACCGTTGTATACGGGGATGTCCTTTTGGGGCTTATTTCAGTAGTCTTTCATCCACCTTGCCGGCCGCGGAGGCTACCGGAAATATGACGCTACGCCCCGATTCTATTGTACACGAAATTATGTACGATGCGGATACCAAAAAGGCAACGGGTGTCAAAGTTATCGACCGGGTGACCAAGGAAACCTTTGAGTTTAAGGCCAAGGTGGTGTTTTTATGTGCTTCGGCAATAGCATCCACCTCCATTTTGATGCAGTCAAAATCCGACCGTTTCCCGAACGGAATGGGCAACGACTCCGATCAATTGGGGAGAAATATCATGGATCACCATTTAAAGGTCGGTGCAGAAGGAAAGTTCGATGGATTTGAGGACAAATATTACAAAGGACGAAAACCGAACGGTATTTATATTCCGCGTTTCCGAAATTTGGGCGGAAGCTCCGACCGTGCCGATTACAAGCGAGGCTTTGGTTACCAAGGTGGTGCGGGAAGAGGGAATTGGCAGGAAACCATAGCGGAACTTTCCCATGGTAAAGCGCTGAAGGACGCGCTCCTAAAACCGGGCGGATGGTCCTTTGGAATGGGCGGTTTTGGAGAGGTATTGCCGTATCAGGACAACCGTTTTACTTTGGACTATGACCAAAAGGACCAATGGGGACTTCCTACGGTGACCTTTGATGCAGAGCTGAGAGAAAATGAGTTGAACATGCGTAAGGATATGATGCAATCGGCCGTGGACATGTTGAAAAAAGCCGGCCTTAGGGATGTAAAGCCCTTTGATAGTCCGGGAGCGTTGGGCCTTGGTATCCACGAGATGGGTACCGCACGTATGGGGCGTGATAGAAAGACTTCCGTATTGAACGGAAACAACGCCCTGCACGATGTACCTAACGTTTATGTTACCGATGGTTCTTTTATGACCTCCGCGAGCTGCGTAAACCCATCACTTACCTATATGGCCTTTACGGCCAGAGCGGCAAACCATGCCGTGAGCGAACTAAAAAAAGGAAATATATAATGGATAGAAGAAAAGCACTCCGAAATATGGGTATGGCAATGGGATATACCGTTGCTACCCCAACACTGATCAGCCTAATGCAAGGTTGTAAGACCGAACCGGCAATGACCTGGGAACCAGATTTTTTCACCAAGGACCAAGGTGCCGCGTTGTTAAAATTGGTCGACATCGTATTACCGAAAACCGATACTCCCTCGGCATCGGAAATGCAGGTGCATTTGTTTTTGGACCGGTTTGCGGCAGAGGCAATGGAGCCAAAAAAGCGGGATTTTTTAAAGCTGACCACCGAAAAGTTTATGCAGAAGGCCTTGACCGAAAGTGGTAGCGAAACCTTGGCGGATGTTGACGCGGAAGCATTGGAGAAGGTGTTCGGCGGACTACTGAAAATTTCCAAAGAAGATAGGGAGGCGAATTTTGAGGCCCTTCAGAAATATGAGGAGGGCGTGGCAGCAGAGGACAGTAGCGTGCTATTGGACGATACCGTTGCCAGCTTCGCTTTTGCCAATACCGTACGCGACATGAGTATTTGGGGATACAAAACCTCGGAATACGTTGGGGAAGAAGTATTGGCGTATTTGCCCATTCCGGGGGAATATGTCGGATGTGGCGATGTACAAGAGCTTACCGGTGGAAAAGCATGGTCGTTGTAGCCGGTTGAAATGAAAAGAAGAAACTTTGTCCGGAACGCCGTATTGGGAAGTGGTGCCGTAACCCTTGGCATCCCTTCCCTATATGCCAAAAAGCGGCAACTACAGCATACGTACCGGTTAAAATATGCCCCACATTTGGGGATGTTCAAACACCACGCGGGAGAAGATCCCATTGACCAGCTCGGCTTTATGGCAGATCAAGGGTTTCGAGCCTTTGAGGATAATAATATGCGCAATCGTGAAATAGGCCTGCAGGAACGAATGGCGAAAACGATGCAGGAGCGCGGGATTGAAATGGGCGTTTTTGTGGCACATGAGATTTATTGGGACAAGCCCAACCTTGCCTCGGGCGATGCCGAAAAACGAACGGAGTTTTTAAACTACATCAAAGCATCCGTAGCTGTGGCCAAAAGGGTAAACGCCAAATGGATGACGGTAGTTCCGGGACATTTGGACCTACGGCAGGCAATGGGATATCAAACGGCGCATGTGGTAGAGTCCCTAAAGCAGGCATCGGCCATTTTGGAACCCCATGGCTTGGTTATGGTACTGGAACCACTCAACTTTTTAAACCATCCCGGTCTCTTTTTGACCGGTTCCGCGCAGGCATACGAAATTTGTAAAGCGGTCGATTCGCCGTCCTGTAAAATTTTGTTCGATATCTATCATCAGCAAATCCAAGAGGGAAACCTAATTGCGAATATTGACGCCTGTTGGGGTGAAATTGCCTATATCCAAATTGGGGACAATCCCGGCAGAAAAGAACCTACTACAGGGGAAATCAATTATACCAACGTCTTCAAACATATTCATTCCAAGGGGTTCAATGGTATTCTTGGTATGGAACATGGCAACTCAAGGCCGGACAAAGAGGGCGAAAAAGCGGTTATCGAGGCCTATAAAAAGGTAGATGCCTTTTAGGGATTAGTTACGCGTACTTTCCCGATCTGTTGTATTTCCGATATAGTAAAAAAACCGAACCATATGGCAAAAATTGCGCAGATGGTTCGGTTTTTACTATAAAGCGTCTTGCTTCAATCGACCAAAATTCTTTTGGTAGAGGTCCCGGAATCGTGGAAAATCTGTAAAAGATAGGTCCCAGTGGGGAGTATGCCGGTAGTCAATTTCATTTCCTTTACTTCTTTGGTCTGTTGCGCAGCCATCAATTTCCCGTTCATATCATAGATACGTGCGGAGATATTGGTTTGTATATCGGGAAACCTTAGAGTTGTTTCTTGCGTTTTTATGGGGTTGGGATATACCACAATTTCAGCTACGGAAGGTTCTTCCGCGATTTCAACAGGGTCTATTGCATCTGATTGCGATGCATTCGTATCGTTCGTTTCCGATGAGGCTTGCTGCGGCTCCGTGGCGCTTACGGGATCTATGCGCTCAACAAAGAGCAGGTCGTTCCAACCTTTTCCCTTCGGGGCAATAAAAACGGTCCACTTGTACCCATTGTTTTCGATAGGGGTTTCTTCCGCCACCTGTAATGATAGGGTAACCTCACCGCTACCTTTTGTTATCGCTTTGCGAACGTAGCCATAATTGGTCCAAGGCGCTCTGTTCTGTTGAAAAAGAATAACGATATCCCGTTCCCGGGCCGCTTCGTACGCTACCGATATGTTGTAGGTTTCTCCAGGGACTACGTTCGTAATTCTGGTCGCCACCGAAAGGGAATCGGTTTCGGCTCCGTCTTCGGTCGTACTACCGCGCTGGGTCCACCAAAAATCCCCAAAAGCTTCTAGTTTGGAATAGTCCTTTCTCCAAGTGGCGTACATATTTCCGATAATACCGGAAATACCGGTAGCTGCGGTCTGCCATCTGGAAAAATTGGTACCGACATCGGCATCATAAAATGCCCCGATTACCTGCTCAAATCCATTGTCGGAGAAGAATTTTAAGGAATTTGGTCCATTTTTAGTAATTTTTTCGCCTTCCCACCAAGTAGCAATGACCGTTTTATTGGGGTCCAAAGTGGTCCATGATTCCGAAAGGGTATTGTTTACCTGATAGTAATTGGCCTTGGCATTATGGTTGGGGTCCACCATATCGTTCCAGAAAAACCGTCGCGCATTGGGCGCTACCTCCCCTAGGTCCTTGAACACCCTGCCGATACTTTTTGCCAGGGCCTTTCCCGAAGTGCCTACCTCGGTATCGAGCGGTTCCCAACCACCGGTGCGTATTTCGGAATAGTTTACCAAGTAACCATCCGGACGGTAAGTGTTTTCCAAAGTTTGATGGATCTGTTTCATGCGTGCGTAGATTTCCGGGTGGTTCCAAGAGCAGGAAACCTGACCGTTGGCGGTGGGCAATGCGTGGTAACCGCTAATGGTAATGGTTTCGTTTTCGGCAATGCCGCTGTTTTGGCCCAATACAATTTTCGGCCCCCGGTGTTGGGTGTCATATTTTCCCTTAAAGCCCGAAACGCCAAGTTTGGGGTCCTCGGGCAACACTACGTCTTTCCCAAAGGAAAGATTGCTCCCATTTTCCCTTTTGATCGATACGGGGAGGTCGTCCCTATTGATCCAGTTGAGCGCCGGGGTATCCAATACTTGCACATCGTCCCACCAGATGCTGCCGTTTGTGCCTCCAAACACGGAAAGCCCCAAGTTTACTTGAGTGGCATTTAGGCTGTTAAAAGCGATCCGCATTTCGGTCCAGTCGATGGTCAAATTATCGGGTCTGTTAAAATAGTTGCGGGAGCCATCATCATTGGGAAGGGATAATCGAAGATTGGTCAGGTTTCGGTCTTTGTTGTTTTCATCGCGAACGACCGCCAAAAGGTTTTGGGCACTCAAGTTTTGGGTCTTTACCCAAAAACGCAGTGTGTACTGATGAAAGGGTTTTACATCAAAAGCGGTAATTATTCGTGACATGTTACCGCCTTTGGCTTCGGCACGGAACGAGGCGTTTCCCGACCGTTTTACGGAACGGTCTATAAACGTACGGCTACCGGGAGCATCTTGAAACGACCACCCTTCGGGCTCATTTCCCGAAAACCTTTCAAAGCCCCCATTGGGAATGGCAGCGGTACTGACCGGGCGGAGTTCGTTCCCCACCCGTTTTAAGGGCTGGTCTTTTATGGGGTAACCTGTAGTCAACTGGACTTCGTCCGAAATAACGGAAGAACAAAACCCCATGGTTATGGTCATCAGCAGCAGGTCCATATCGCGCTGTTTGACCCCTGTTATGAATTTCTGGGTTTCGGCGTTCCATCGATCTCCCAAGGAAGCTCCCAAACCAAAACGGTTGAGCTTTGAATCTCCGTAAAGTACGGTGTTCGCGCCTTTTGCTTTGGCACGGTCTACGAGTTCCAATAACTCGTCGGCAGTATCGACCACCATATTGGCCTGAATTTTCATAATACGAACGGTGTTGGAACCTACCACCGAATCGTACAGTAAGGGTTGTTTTTCGCTGGTTTTAAAAGCCTCTGAAGGGCCTGAAGTGTGGGTAAGGAGCCAGAAGGGCAGTGTGGTTAAAAAAATCAAAGCGCTTAAAAATAGTTTCATAGTCGATAATTTAGGGTATTTATGGAATGAGGAATTAAATTCACCTACTGCAGTGGATGCCACGCATTTTCGGGTGTACTGTTTGTTTTTGATGAATAATGGAACCGATAAACCGTTGTACGAAAGTTTTCATTACCGGCCCAACGACACCAATGTTTACTTAAAGTCGTTCAACAAAACAGAAAAAGTGGGGTTGACATACCAATGCGAAGTGTTCGTTGTCACCTTGACAGCTGGTGATGCATGGCCCATTGGGTTTCAAATAGGTTCCATACGGTCTTTTGTCGTCAGAAGCGGCTTTTAGAACCTTTTGAAATGACCAATGCTTCCTATGGGGAAGGAAGCATTAAAAATAGCAAAGTAGGTCGTTTACGGGGCAACCGGTTTTTGTACATGATAATCATTTTATATCGTATAAAACAAGTATCAAGTTGGTGTAGGCTTGGGGCCAAAAAGGTGGTCAATTGCAATTGCTTACGCACTTGCGGATTATGTACGTTAGAACGAGTCCAATTAGACGTTTAAAACCTTAAATAATCGATGAAATGCACGTTTTGAGCAAAAAAAGTGTGTTTTTATGGGTTTTATAGCACATTATCCGTGCCGTCTAGTAGGACAGCGGGACTATTTCCTTGAAATTAATTTGGAATTTCCGGGGTGTTCAAACGGGCTATGGAAGCGTCTATCTCTTTTTGTGAAAGTTCATGCCTTTTGATTCCTACCATTGGGTTTCATACCCCGATGGCTGCGTCGAAATGGTATCAAGACGCTTTCAAGATAAGAAAAAGCCGCTTTTGTAAAATGCGTTTTAGCGGTGAAAAGCGCTTTTTATCGGATTTTATGAGTTTTGTGGGACAGTTCATCGATTTTTTTGACACTTTTCGATGCAATGCACACTCGGCCCACACGATAGGACACTATCTGCCCGTTTTTAAGATATGCAAGCTTATATTATTCTCCTTATCGGTTATTTGTCCTTAGTGGTGCTTTCCAAGCTGGTGTACCGTTCCTATAAAAAGAAGCAAGTCGATTTTAGCGAGCTTTAGGGTTCATGAACGGATTGCTAAGGTATTCGGACAGTAGCGGAACAAATTGAGGACCGCGGTGGACGTCAACATTCTTTTCTGGACATCGGTATACGTATTTTAAAAATACTGCGTTAGAACAAACACGGGTTTCGTAATCTTTTTTTACGTTTATTACGTATCTACTTAAAGTTTTCTTTACAAAAGGGGCAAAATGGACAAACATCTCACGATTTTGATTATTTATATCGCAGCGTATGCTTTTGCGATTGCGTTAAAACCTTATTTGAACAAATAAGGGCGTTATACCATTTTAACGTTGAAATAGCATTAATAAATGGTTTCTTTTTCAGTTATTCTTCGTTAGAAAGCCTGTCCCCAGCTTGATTGGGAATCTAACCGTAGCTACGGCTATGCTTAGGTTTTTCGCCTTGAATACCTAAAAAATAATTCAATTTCTATACATACCATTTCAAAGTTAAAATGGTATTACTTTCTTTTTTTAAAAATTTGGGTCCTGTTCTTTTTGGGCCTTATCAAAAAACACCTTTTATTTTTTTATTCGTTACCGATTGGTTTTTTCGAATGAAATCTATAGCGGTGTTCGGCTTTATCGAACCATAGCAAATCGGTCGTATATCAAAAAAAGAGCGCTATTTCATTACAAAATAGCGCTCTTTTCTGTTTGATCCGGTTTACCGGTGTGTTAGGAACCACACATCAGACAGTCGTCATCGGCCTGTCCTTCTTTTGCCTTGGCGATCATTTCCTTCATTTCTTCGGGAGTCATCGGCTGTATGTCCAGTTCGGTCTGTGGTGATACCGGTGTCGTTTCTACCTGCATTGCCTGAGCTTCTGTCGCTGCGGGAGTTGCCGCGGCCACTTCGGCCTCTGCAGCTATGCTGATAGGCATTTCCTTCTTCTTGGTGTTGTCCAAAGTAAATTTAATGGCATCTACGGCAGCTTTTGTACGCAGATAGTACATTCCGGTTTTCAGGCCGCTCTTCCAGGCGTAAAAGTGCATGGAGGTCAACTTTGCGTAGTTGGCGTTTTCCATAAACAAGTTGAGCGACTGGCTTTGGTCGATAAAATAACCTCTATGGCGCGACATGTCGATGATGTCCTTCATGCTCAATTCCCAAACCGTTTTATAAAGGTCACGGATTTCCTGTGGTATGGTTTCAATATGTTGAATGGAGCCATTGGCACGCATCAACTCTTGCTTCATGTTTTCGTTCCAAAGGCCTAAGGATACCAAATCTTCCAAAAGGTGCTTGTTTACTACGATAAACTCACCGGAAAGTACCCGTCGGGTGTAAATATTGGACGTATAGGGTTCAAAACATTCGTTGTTCCCCAATATCTGTGAGGTGGAAGCGGTTGGCATCGGTGCTACCAACAAGGAGTTGCGAACACCGTTCTTTTGCACTTCTTTTCTTAGTTTGCCCCAATCCCATCTTCCGGAAAGTTCTTCATCTTTTATGTTCCATAGGTTGTGCTGAAACTCACCTTGTGAAATCGGGGAACCTTCGTAAGAAGAATAGGTTCCTTCTTCCTGTGCAAGTTCCATGGAAGCGGTTACCGCTGCAAAATATAGCGTCTCAAAAATTTCTTGGTTCAACTTTTTGGCATCGTCGCTGGTAAATGGCAAACGCAACAGGATAAAGGTGTCCGCCAAACCTTGGACACCGAGCCCAATGGGACGGTGGCGCATGTTGGAGTTTTCAGCTTCCTTTACCGGGTAATAATTGCGGTCGATTACCTTGTTCAGGTTTTTGGTGACCCTTTTGGTCACCTTGAACAGTTCTTTGTGATTGAACTCCCCGTTTTTAACGAACATCGGTAAGGCGATAGAAGCCAGGTTGCATACCGCAATTTCGTCGGGAGAGGTATACTCCATAATTTCGGTACACAGGTTGGAAGAACGTATGGTACCCAAGTTTTTTTGGTTGCTCTTGCGGTTTGCAGCATCCTTGTAGAGCATGTATGGTGTTCCGGTCTCGATCTGACTTTCCAATATTTTTTCCCATAGTTCCCGTGCTTTTACCGTTTTACGGCCTTTTCCTTCCGCTTCATATTTGGCGTAAAGGCTTTCGAAGGCATCACTATGGTTATTGAACAGGTCTGGGCATTCGTTGGGGCACATTAGGGTCCAACTCTCATTGGCCTCTACGCGTTTCATGAACAGGTCTGGAATCCACATGGCGTAGAACAGGTCGCGCGCACGCATTTCCTCTTTACCGTGGTTCTTTTTTAGATCTAAAAACTCATAGATGTCCGCATGCCATGGTTCCATGTAAATTGCGAAACTTCCTTTTCTTTTTCCACCACCTTGGTCTACGTAGCGGGCGGTATCGTTAAATACCCTTAGCATGGGAACTACGCCGTTAGAGGTGCCGTTAGTACCACCGATATAGGAGCCGGTTGCGCGAATGTTGTGTATGGATAGACCGATACCTCCCGCAGATTGGGAAATTTTGGCCGTATTTTTTAAGGTGTCGTATATGCCGTCGATACTATCGTCTTTCATCGCCAAAAGAAAACAGGACGACATTTGTGGTTTTGGCGTACCGGAATTGAAAAGTGTCGGGGTGGCGTGGGTAAAGTACTTTTTCGACATCAGCTCATAGGTTTCTATGGCGGCGTCCAGATCGTTGAGGTGGATGCCTACGGATACCCGCATGAGCATGTGTTGCGGTCGCTCGGCAATGTTACCGTTCAACTTCAACAGATAGGAACGTTCGAGGGTTTTGAAACCAAAGTAATCGTATCCGAAATCACGGTTGTAGATAATGGTAGAATCCAAACGCTCGGCGTTTTCGGAAATTACGGCAAACACTTCGTCGGACAAAAGCGGTGCTTTTTTACCGGTTCTCGGGTTCACGTACTCGTAAAGGTCCTTCATCGTTTCGGAAAACGATTTTTTGGTGTTTTTGTGTAGGTTCGATACGGATATGCGTGCGGCCAATTTGGCATAATCCGGATGCGTGGTGGTCATTGTAGCGGCAATTTCGGCGGCAAGGTTATCCAGTTCCGAGGTGGTCACCCCATCGTAGAGGCCTTCGATGACCCTCATGGCCACTTTTAAAGGATCTACTAGTCCGTTGAGGCCATAACAAAGCTTTCTTACGCGGGCCGTAATTTTGTCGAACATGACCTGTTCCTTTCTTCCGTCTCTTTTGAGTACAAACATGTGCTTACTTTAATTTAGGTGATACGTTGGTTGGGCCGATACGTTGGTTTGGTTCGGCAATTGTATGATGGTTGATCAAAACACCCGGTATGCTTTCCAAGAAGGAAAGAAGGTGGGTTATAAAAGTGTGTTCGGTATTTAGAAATCTGCGTCGAAACTGATTTTCTGGGCGTCCTCGTCCTTTTCCTTGTTCAATACGCCTGCTTTTTGGTATTCTGAGACCCGTTTTTCAAAGAAATTGGTTTTTCCTTGAAGGGAAATCATATCCATAAAGTCAAAAGGATTGGTGGCGTTATATACCTTGTCGCATTCCAATTCTACCAGCAACCGGTCGGTAACGAACTCTAGGTATTGGGTCATCAAATTGGAGTTCATCCCAATAAGGCTCACCGGTAAGGATTCGGTTATGAATTCTCTTTCGATTTCCAATGCGTTGGTCAAAATTTCGGTGATGCGCTCTTTTGGAACCTTGTTCATCAAGTGTTTGTTGTGGAGGTGTACCGCATAGTCGCAGTGCATGCCCTCGTCACGGGAAATCAACTCATTGGAAAAGGTAAGCCCGGGCATCAATCCTCTTTTCTTTAACCAGAAAATAGAACAGAACGCACCGGAAAAAAAGATGCCCTCTACCGCTGCAAAGGCGATAAGCCGTTCCGCAAAACTGGGCGAATCGATCCACTTGAGCGCCCAATCCGCTTTTTTTCGGATTGCCGGAAAGTTTTCAATGGCCCTAAAAAGCATTCCTTTTTCCTTTTCGTCCTTTACATAAGTATCGATCAAGAGCGAATAGGTTTCCGAATGGATGTTTTCCATCATAATCTGGAAACCATAGAAAAATTTGGCCTCCGTATATTGTACCTCACTAACAAAGTTTTCCGCTAGGTTTTCGTTTACGATACCGTCGGAAGCTGCGAAAAATGCTAGAATGTGTTTCACAAAATAGCGTTCGTCATCACTTAGTTTGTTGTTCCAATCGTTCAGGTCTTCGTGAAGGTCGATTTCCTCGGCCGTCCAAAAACATGCCTCACACTTTTTATACCATTCCCACAGATCGTGATGCTGTATGGGGAAGATAACAAATCGGTCGTCGTTGGGTTCCAAGATCGGCTCTAGGGCTGTGGACATATTTTTATGGTTTAAAAAGTTAGTGTGAACGGGAGGCAAAATACCCTTGTGTACGGGCTGACAAAGATTCAAAAAAAGAGGGGTTTTTTGATGGTTGTTTGAGATTTAAAACTACAAAGTTTTTAACATAGCATGTTGAAATCTAGGCTCGCAAGTGATATATGCTGACGTTGACGAAGAATAAGGGTTTACATAAAATTTACATTGAAGTTCAACAGTAAATTTTAAACCAAAAAGTATGTTTTGGAATATACTTTTTGGTTTGAAGGTGGTCCCCTTCAAAAATGGTTGGCTTTTATGAAAAACCTTATCGGATTTCATAAAAGGGCGACCCCAATTAAATTTAACCAAGGTCAAAAAAGCAACAAAGTCTAAAAATTAGTTACATCGCTGTCGGTAGGGGTAGTGTGCCAAGAGGTATGGATGTGTCCGTTATTTGAAATGTGCCGTGTTGTAGCGGGGGCAATGGCACAACAACTCCCTTTCGATCAAAGGAATTAGAACATATGATACCGCCAAACCTGTACGACCCTCCCGAAGTATCTAAATCGATGTTGCCTCACTAGAGTGTCGACTTAGGTAGTTCCCCCGAAACCTAATTATCGAACATTACACCGAACCGACGAATCGATTTGGCGCTCAGTGATGGCAAACTCATCGGATGGTTGTCTTGCGACACTTCATGTTCTTTGTTAAAACATGACCGTAGAGTCGTACCTAACGGCTGGCAGTCTCATAAATATGTTCTGGGGTGATTGAAGTCCCAAAATTTTTTATACCAATAGTACTCAAAACCATGTTAGGTTGGTAACTGATTTTTGAAACTAGCGGTCGACTTGGGGAATCGATTTGTAAAAATACACATTTTAAGTTCTAAGAGCCTTATAAATCAAAACTTTATGTTAAGTCAATGTTAATTCTTTTTTGTAGCAAGCCTACTGGTAATGTAGGAAAAACTTACAAAAATAAATCATATTTCTTTCTAAATCCCTTTGTCGTTAGCTTTGGTGCGATTTCTTGCAAAAACATAGACTAATTTTGCGCCTGTGTAATACCCGAAATATGTACGGAATTATCCGCTTTTTGGATCACGGTCGCCAGAAGTAATGCGCACACAAAAACCAGAAACATGATGAGACATTTTTTCATTTTGTTCACTTTTATTTTTCGAAGTGCCTTTTGGTATTATGGCAGCGCTAAAGTATGTAAAGGGTGGAATCGGCATACGATCCATGTATAAATGGCAGTTTTTTTTGTATAAATGGAAATCTCGCTATTTTTAGCACTTTGCAAGACGGTAAATTGTAGGTTTTTACAGTGTTTATTGTCTCTAAAAAGCGCAACATGGAATGTCTTCCTTGTACAAAAACGCTTCTTGAAATGATGTTCCTTCGTGCAAGGGTCCTCAAGAGTTTTCAGGGAAACGGCGAGAGCTGAAATATGTGGGAGCCCTTGGCGGAAGATAATTTTTACGGTTATGGGAATATGTTTTCCTTGTAGGTTTGCCGGCACCTTGACGAACCGTTTAAGTAGGATGAAATTCTTTTACGATAGCCCTATTTACGACCTAAATGGAGGATAGCCCGGTTTTGACCGATTATACTGGAAAAGCTTCCATTGACACATCTTTTTATAAAAACCTTACGCATAATACTATTTTTGATTATTTTAACCATTAACATATCCATTCGAAGATGATAGAGGCGGTACTTGTCGACGATGAAATCAAGGCGCTGCAAAGTTTGTCTTGGGAGTTGACCAATTTTAGTGACGAAATCAATATCGGTGCATCTTTTACCGATCCAAGGGAGGCGTTGGACTACTTGGAACGCAATACACCCGACTGTCTTTTTCTTGATATTGAAATGCCGACCATGGACGGTTTTCAGTTTATCCAGAAATTGACCAACAAAAACTTTCCAGTGGTCATTACCACGGCCTACAACCAATATGCCATCAAGGCCTTAAAGCACGAGGCGATCGACTATTTGTTAAAACCGATCGATACCGATGATCTCAAGGATACCATTTTTAAGATCAAAAAACACAATGCGAAGCATTTCTCCGCCGAACGTTTGGAGCGTATCTTGTTGAATTTCAATGCAAAGGCCAGTCATAAAAAAATTACCATCAATACCGATGGAAAGCTGCTTTTTTTGGAAAACGATGAAATATTGTATGCCGAGTCCGACGGAAACTATAGCACGCTCTACTTGTCCGATGGTCAAAAAATTGTACTGACCAAAAAATTGAAAGAGGTGAACGAACTGCTTCCGGACGATTCGTTTTTTAGAATACATAATTCCTATATCATCAACCTGCACAAAATAAAGGAGTTTTTGAAGACCGATGGCTACGTCATTCTAAAATCCAACCACAAGATACCCGTGTCGCGCCAGAAAAAATCCGATTTTCTGGACATGCTCTAGCGTTCCCTATGCAGTGTCCCAAACCTTACATATGTCTTGATGCTCAAGCGGTTATCACAGTGGTATTTGCCTTTTTGCTGTTTGGGTCGGTACGGCCCGCTCGGGCACAGGAAGTTCCACAATCTTTCGCAACAACGGTCGATAGTCTTATCGACGTGGCACCAAAAACATATCAGGAGCTGGATGCGGTACTTCGCCCAGTGCGAAAAGATACTTTTTTGATGTCCTTTTTTGCTTCCAAAGCACTGGAACGGAACTATTTGGACGGTCGTGCGTATGCATTGAACCAAATGGGCAGAAGTTATCGGGACGTTTCAGAATTTTCCCGTAGCCTTGCGTTGCACCAGCAAGCCCTTACGGCCGCGGTGGCCTGTAAAAATCTGGAATTTGAGGTATATAGCCTTAACATGATCAGTGTGATCTTCAGACGCACGGAGGTTATAAAATCGGCACTGGATTACAGTCAAAAAGCACTGGCGTTGGCCGAGTCCGTTAAAGAACCTTCCATAGGGCTTAAGCGCAGCATGAACGTGTCATCCAACAGTATCGGTAACATTTATCAGTTGTTGGAGCAGTACGACCTGGCCATTGGCCAGTTTCAAGAATCGGTGGCGCTGGACAAGGAGCTGGACAATAACCTGGGCCTGGCCATCAATTACCAAAATATCGGGGAGTGTTTTGAGGCGCAGGGCAAATTAAAGGAAGCGGAAGAGAGCTTTAAAGCTTCCTTGGTATACAATGAAAAGATAGATTCGGATCGTGGGCGGGTCATCTGTAACTATAGTTTGGCCCACGTATACGTACACCAAGGGCTTACCGAGCGGGCGTTGGCGTTGTTGGAACGTATGTTACCGACCGCGGAGGCCCTAGGGGACAAAGCGATCATTTCCTCGGTATACATTAATATGGGATGGAGCCTCATGCACCTAGATCGGTGCGGGGAAGCCAACCGATACCTGATGAAAGGAAAAGATTTGGCGGAACGTTTTGATTTGAAGAGCAACGTTTCCGAAGCCTATAAATTTTTATCCGATCTATGGGAGCGGCAAAAGAATTTTGAAAAGGCCTTTGAATATCACAAACTGGCGCAGCGTTACGATAGGGAAATTTCCAAAGAGCGAAACATGCGCTATGTGAACGATATGATCGTACGCTACGAGGCGGAGAAGAAGACCAACCAGATCGAGGTGTTGGCCATGGAGAACGAAAACGTTAAGCTGAAATTGCGCAAAAACGAGACCTTGATCTTGATCAGTGGTATCGCCCTGGCATTGCTGGCCGGTATCTTTTACATTTTATACCGCCAGTATCAGTTAAAGAACGAAAAGAAAGTGCTCACCTTGGAGCAGAGCATGCTCCGCAGTCAAATGAACCCCCATTTTCTTTTCAATTCGCTGAATTCCATTAAGTTGTATATCATTAACAACGAGCAAAAAAATGCGGTGCACTATTTGAACAAGTTTTCAAAGCTGGTGCGCAAAATTTTAGAGGCGTCCTCGGTCAAGGAAATTCCCTTGGCAGAGGAGTTGGAAACGGTATCGTTGTACATGAACATTGAAGATATCCGATTTTCCAACGAAATCGATTTTCAGATCAAGGTGGAGGAGGGTATCGATACCCAGCAGGTGAAAATCCCTTCGCTAATTTTGCAGCCGTTTTTGGAGAACGCGCTTTGGCACGGTCTTTCCTCAAAAGAAGGATCTAAGGAAATTTTGTTGCACGTTCGCCGCGACGGGGAGGCCTTCATCATTATCGAAATCCGCGACAACGGTGTAGGCCGCGAGGCCGCCGCAAAAATTAAGGAAGGTAGGGTACTGAAAAGAAAATCGGTGGGCATCGATATCACCAAGGAGCGTCTGGCCAACTTTTCCAAAGATTTTGAGCACTCTTTCGAAATTGCCTTCGTAGACCTTTACGATGCCGAAGATCGGGCCGCAGGTACCAAGGTGGTACTCCGCATCCCTACGATTTAAGGTGTTCTTCGGCCACTTGCTCCAGTTCTTGGTACCAGGCTTTTCCGAACTTCCGTTCCAGGGCCTCTTTCACAAATTTATAGATCGGTACCTTTAGCTCCGTACCCAAACTACAGGCAGGGTCGCATATTTCCCATCGGTGGTAGTTTACCGCGGTCAGTTCGGTATATTCCCGAACGCGGACGGGATACAAATGGCAAGAGATCGGTTTTTTCCATGATGTGGCGCCCTTTTCGTAGGCTTCTTCCAAACCACATTTTGCCGTGCCGTTTTCGGAAAAGATAACATAGGCGCATTCACTATCGTTGACCAAGGGTGTTTCCCATTCCCCATCTTCCCCTTTCACGAAGGTCCCTTGCTCCGCAATGGCCGCTTTTCCCTCTTCGCGCAAAAAGGGTTTTACCTTCTCGTAAATATCCAAAAGAATTTCGGTCTCCCCATCTTCCAAAGGTGCGCCGGCGTTTCCGTCCACGCAACACGCTCCTTTACAAGCGTTGAGGTTACATACAAAATCGGTATCGATAATTTCCTCCGAAACAATGGTTTTTCCTAACTGAAACATAGCGTTGTATTACAAGTTCAAAGATACTTTTTTAGTGCATTTCCCAGGAGCATCATTTCTGATAAAAAGCACTGAAAACACCGTTTGAAACTGTAATTTTACAAAAAAAAAGAGATGGATCTTCACTTTGATCTAAGGGAAATCACAACGGCCACTATGGTGCTGTTCGCGGTTATCGATATTTTGGGCAGTATCCCTATTGTTATCGGCCTTCGCAATAAAGTAGGGCATATACAATCGGAGAAGGCTTCGATCGTTGCAGCATGTTTGATGGTCGCCTTTCTATTTTTGGGGGAAGAAATTTTAAAGCTTATCGGTATCGATGTCAATTCCTTTGCGGTTGCCGGGGCGTTTATCATTTTCTTTCTGGCCATAGAAATGATCTTGGGTATTTCCCTTTACAAGGACGATGAGGCCGAGAGCGCTTCGGTAGTGCCCATTGCATTTCCGCTTATTGCCGGTGCGGGAACGCTCACCTCCTTGCTTTCCTTGCGGGCCGAGTACCATGTGGAGAATATCATTGTTGCCATCATCTTGAACATTATTTTTGTGTATCTTGTATTGAAGTCGTCCGTACGATTGGAAAAGGTATTGGGAAAGAACGGTGTAAGCGTTATCCGTAAGGTTTTTGGGGTCATTTTGATGGCCATTGCGGTGAAGCTGTTCACGACCAATATCAGCGGACTCTTAAATTAATAAATTTCAATTTATCCTATGAGCAAAGCCCTTTCCATTATACTAATGATCTTGGCCATTGCCTTAATTTCGTACAACGTTACCCTTTTGGATTTCGATAACCTTTTGGAGGGCGATAGTGTAGTCGCTTTGATCGGTATCGTCGCCTCGTTGTGCGCAATGGTCTTGCTGCTTATTTTTATGACCTCAAGAAAAATCCAGAAAAAGGTAAACGAAGATTAATCTTCTTCGGTAAAGGTTTCCCCCTCCTTCGCTACGGCCCTTTCCAACGTTATAATTTTTTGGAGCATGGCATCGTCCTCGCCGATAATTTTGGCATGCAGGTTCGAATCGAACAGTTGGTCCGCGATGGCCGCTTTCAAATAACGCTTTATTTTGTCCTCAAATCCATAAAAGTCCATCTGAAAACCTTGCTGTAGGCAAAAATCGATAAACTTCTCGAAAAGAATATCATCCGGTGTAAAATCGTTCAAAAACGTCTTTTTGGTATAATCGCGGTACCGTGAGCGATCTTCGTCCAAATGGCCAAAAGCGAAATAAGAGAAGAGTCCCGAACTTTCCCGAACATTGATCACCTCTTCCTCGTTCTTTCCAATGGGTACGAACACGTCCGGTATAATTCCACCACCGCCATACACTATCTTTCCTTTGGGGGTAGTGAATTTGAGGGAATCGGCTACTTTGATGCTGTCCACCGAAATGAGCTCTCCGTTATGGTAGCGGTCGGTAAATTTTTGATAATAGTCCTTATGGCCGTTCTTGTACGATTTTTGAATGGAACGTCCCGTAGGGGTGTAATATCTAGAAACGGTAAGCCGTACCGCGGACCCATCGCCAAGTTCCATTTCGCGTTGTACCAAGCCTTTTCCGAACGAACGGCGGCCCACGATGGTACCAACATCATTGTCCTGCAGAGCGCCCGCAATAATTTCGCTTGCGGAGGCGGAGCGACCGTTGATGAGCACATAAATGGGTTGGTCTTCAAAAGTGCCCTTTTCAGTGGCATACACCTTGTCTATCTTCCCTTTTTTGTTCTTGGTGAAAAGAATCAATTTGCCGTCTTTTAGAAATTCATCGGCCATTCGCTCGGCAATATTTAAATACCCTCCAGGATTGTCCCGAAGGTCCAAGGCAAGTTTTTTGGCTCCTTTGGACTGAAGCTCCTTCAGGGCCTTTTTAAACTCTTTATAGGTAGACTCCGCAAAACGGTTTACCTTGATATAACCGATGTCGTCGTTCAGCATAAAATAGGATGAAACGCTTTTGATGGGGACCACATCCCGGGTGACGGTTACCGAAAAGGTGCGGTCTTCCGATTTTCGATACACTTTTAGGCGTACGGAGCTTCCTTTTTTTCCTTTCAGTTTTTTTATGATGGCCTCGTTGCCCATATCCTTTCCGTACAGGGTGTCCTTGTCCGCCATTAAAATACGGTCCCCTGCCAATATGCCCTTTTTAAAACTGGGGCCTTTGGGAATGGTTCGGATTACCGCAATGGTATCCTTTATCGGGTAAAAATTGATGCCAATGCCCACAAAATCGCCTTTCATGTTTTCGGACACCTGCGACATTTCCCTTTCGGGAATGTATACCGAATGGGGGTCTAGCTTTTCCAGAATATTGTTCACGGTGACATCGACAATACTGTCGGTATCGATTTCATCGACATATTCGTAATCGATATAGTCGATCAAACGGTTCAATTTGTCCTTTTTGGAATTGGTGGTGAACAATTTTTCCGGGGAGTCGTTAAAATTGAGCTTGCCCCCCAAAAAAATACCCAGCCCCAATGCGGCGGCAATAACGGTAGGCCAGAGAAATCGAGCTATTTTATTCATATGTTAACGCTTTGGGGCTAGACTTTCGATATCGGGCATGGCCACGAGCGATACGCCGGCTTTTTCTAAAAAGGCCAATCCGGAAGTATCTTTGTACGCCGTTTTATATACTACACGTTTTATGCCACATTGGTGGATCAACTTACTACATTCCTTGCAGGGCGATAACGTAATGTATAGGGTTGCCCCTTCGCAGGATTGCGTGGAGGCCGCTACTTTGCTGATCGCATTGGCCTCTGCATGCAATACGTACCATTTGGTGTAGCCCTCATCGTCCTCACAGTAGTTTTCAAATCCGGTCGGCGTACCGTTGTACCCGTCGGAGATGATCATACGGTCCTTTACAATGATGGCACCCACTTGTTTTCGCTTGCAGTACGACAATTTTCCCCATTCCTGTGCCATCCGCAAATAGGCCTTGTCGTATTTTGTTTGCTTGCTCTCGTTCATATGCGATCCCTTGGAACTTTTGATTTCCCGAAGAACCACTAATATACCCGCTTTACCAAATTCCTACAACGAAAATGGGTTAATATTGCGTGAAATGCTACCCGGGAAAGGTCGAGATCATCATCGGAATGGTCAAAAAGATAATGAAAATGGAGGCCACCACCGTAAAAATCGGATGTCTGACCTTTCCGATCGATTGAACGGCCCATGAGAAGAGTAAAACCGTTAGTACGATCAACACCTGTGAAACTTCAATACCTGATGCAAAACCGAACAAAGGCGATAATTTGTCGGTTTCTTCGGCCATCAGCATTTTAAAATAGTTGCTAAAGCCGAAACCGTGGATCAATCCAAAAAATACGGTAGCAATACCATGCAGCACCAGGCTTTTTTGACTTTTATCGGCTTTGGCGTACGACAGGTTAAAGAGGGCGGTAAGCGCGATGGTCACCGGAATTAAAAATTCGATCCAGGCCACGTCCATCACCAGCACATCGTAAACCGATAAGGCCAGGGACGAACAGTGAGCAATGGTAAAAAGTGTGGCCAATACCAAAACGGGTTTCCAATGTTTGAAGGTAAAGGGTACCGCTAGGGCCGATAAAAATAAAATATGGTCATAGGCGTTGAAATCGAGAACGTGTTGTAGCCCAAGGGTCAGATAGAAGAAAAAATCCTGCATGTATACCGTTTTAGCGAAAACCCCTCAAAGATACAGTGAAAATTGAACCGGCAGGAAACATCCCTTCGATAATTTGTGGGAGCGGAAGCATTTTTCGGGCGGATGGCCTGGTTTTTGATTGGTGTTGGTGGCCCTGTCCAAGGGAACCATTTGCGCGGATCGCTAGGGTAATACCAGAAATGGTATAAGGCACTTGTTCCCCGAGGGGGCACGCCCGAACGGACCCTACGGATAATGGGCGGTTTGGAGTTCAAATGGTATTAGTATCTTTAATACCAGATATGGAACTCATTTAGACTTTTTTAATTGGCTAAAAAATTGTCCTTTACAGCCCTGTTTTTGCCTTTTTTTCCTCTCGTAGCCCTGCTATGAAACTCAAAAAAGTCTTCAACAGGCCTTTAAATCACTAATTTTCGCTTCAATCCAAAAAGTCTAAATGAGTTCATGGTATACTAAGTTAAATTGGTTCAATTTGTTTACAAAGTTCTCTTTACGGTCGCGGATCTTTATCTCCATGATCCTGCTGGTGTTGATCGCTTCGGTATTGATCGCGGGGATTACCGTATACCAATACCACGAACAAAACCGAGACTACCACGATAACCGTCTGGAGCGAAAGGAAGATCAAATAAAGCAGAGCATCAACTACACCTTAAAAAAAACGACCTATCCCCCAACCACCGAAAACCTGGAATATATTTTTAAGGATGAGATCTATGAAATTGCCGATGTACAAAACGTAAACTTCAATATATACGATTTGGACGGGGAGTTGATCAAAAGTTCGCGACCAAAATTCGAGAACGATTCCATTTCCAACTGTTTGGATGCCGAAATCCTCAATAATTTGGCGCAAAGTGCCCGCAACCGTTATGTGGAAGAAAATTCGGCGGCCGGGGATCGCTATCAGGCCTCCTACACCTATATTACCGATGCCAAATTTAAGCCGATAGGAATTTTGAATTTGCCCTATTTCGAGGACAATACCTTTAACGATAGGGAGCTTCGGGAGTTTTTGATGCGCTTGGTAGGAGTGTATTTTTTGATGCTGTTGCTGGCAATCGCACTGGCCTACTTTATTTCAAAGTACATTACCCGATCGTTGCACACCATTTCGGATATGCTGGACAAAACAGATCTGACCGGGAGAAACGAAAAAATATTTATTTCAGAACCGGGAGAGGAAATCGGAAAGCTCGTAAAGTCGTACAATAACATGATCGACGAGTTGCAGCAAAGTGCCGCAAAGCTGGCCCGGAGTGAAAGGGAGCAGGCTTGGCGGGAGATGGCAAAGCAGGTGGCGCACGAAATTAAAAACCCGCTTACGCCCATGCGGTTGAGCGTGCAGAGTTTTGAGCGAAGGTTCGACTCCGATGATCCCGATATCGATAAAAAAATGGCCGAGTTTTCGGATACCTTGATACAGCAGATTGATACCATGAGCAATATTGCTTCCGCTTTTTCCAACTTTGCAAAAATGCCCGCACAACAGAACGAGACCCTGAACGTGGTAAAAATAGTGCGCTTGGCCCTGGACATTTTTAATGAGGACTATATTCATTTTATCAGCGAGGAGGAAGAGATCATTGCCAAACTGGACCGAACACAACTCATCCGGGTGTTGACCAATTTGGTGAAAAATGCCATTCAGGCCGTTCCCGAAGTTCCCTCGCCGCGTATTTTGGTATCGGTGGCATCCGAAGGGGCATACGTAAAAATTTCGGTGGCCGATAATGGAATAGGCATTGCGGATAAGCATAAAGAAAAGATCTTTGAGCCTAAGTTTACAACCAAATCCAGCGGTATGGGACTAGGGCTGGGAATGGTAAAAAATATTGTGGAAACCTATAACGGTCAAATCGATTTTACCTCAAAAGAAGGCAAGGGAACGGTGTTTACCGTTCTTTTTCCAAGGGAGACCACGGAAAGCGGTCAGTTGCCCAAAATTGCTTAATGTAGGTGCCGCTGTTGTGGCAATGGCTTGGTTCTGCTTATCATCTTCTTAGGATATCTTGTAATTCGTTTAAACCTTTCCGAAAACCCATCTTTCCCAGCAATTCACGCTATAACAGCGCTCGGTTTACCGACCTGAACACGGTTTCGGTAAGGACCTTTGAGCAATTTATTGCCTACAAATTTGCGTAACTAAAAAGTTACGCATATATTTGTAACCTAAAAGTTACATAAAAACAATCGACATGGCATTAGGACCAAAACAAATGGGGGAGGCCATCCTCCAAAATTTAGAACGTAAAACTGGCAAGGATATCTCCGCTTGGACGACAATCGTGGCTAAAAGTGGTTTGGAAGCAAAAAAGGAAATCATAGGGTTTTTAAAGGTCGAGCACCAACTAGGTCATTTTCAGGCCCAAAAAGTGTATGAGGTGTTTTCCGACAAGGACCCTTATTCGGGGGCATCGAACTTTGAAAAGGACCTTTTTACATCCGAAAACGCAAGGAACATCTATGAAACCTTAAAAACCGCACTTGGCAAATTGGGGAAGGACGTAGTGGTGCGGCCCTGCAAAACCTATATTCCCTTTTACCGCAACAATCGGTTTGCGATTACCAAAGGAAAAGGGGAGGCGGTGATCGTTGCCATCAATTTAACTACCCCGGCACCGGGTTTTACCGCCGCAACAAGCTTTAAAGGGTCCGAACGAATGAATTTTGAAACGGTACTTCGGTCCACTTCCGATGTGAACGATGCCCTAATGGCGACCATTAAAAAATCATATCTCCTAAACTGATGAAAGATCACATTACATTAAAACGCACCTATGCCTGTACCGTGGATCGGCTATGGCGGGCACTCACCGATCCCGAGGCCATGAGCCAATGGCTGATGCCCTGCGATATTGCACCTGTAATCGGGCACAAATTTCAGTTCAGGACCGAACCCCAAAGGGGTTTCGACGGTATTGTGCATTGTGAGGTGCTTGAGGTATTACCCAAGAAAAGATTGGTGTTCAGCTGGTGCAATGGTAAGTTGGATACCAAGGTCAGCTTTGAACTGAAGGATAAGGGCGACACGGTGGATCTTTATTTTAAACATTCCGGGTTTAGCGGCATTTTTGAGCGGGTATTTGTCCGCCAAATTTTGGCGAACGGATGGCGAAAGAAGATTTTAACAAAGAACCTGGTAACTTATTTACGATCATAATGGATGTATTTAAAGCGATTGCCGACCCTACAAGGAGGAGTATTATCGATTTGGTGGCGCGTGAACCGGTAAACATCAATGCCATAGCGGAAAATTTTGATATGAGCCGCCCTGCGGTATCCAAACACATAAAAGTATTGCTCGACAGTGGTTTGGTGGGTGTGGATCAGCAGGGAAGGGATCGTTTTTTATACCTACAGCTCAAGGCCCTGAAAGAAGTACAATTTTGGTTGAAAAAGTATGAGTATTTTTGGAACGATAACTTAGACCGTTTGGGCGAATTTTTGGAGCAATAAGCGGTTTCCAAAACAGCAATGATGCAATTCAACACCTTACTGATGGCCCAAGAAGGGCATACCTCCGTTATAACCATTAACCGGCCGAGCAAACTCAATGCGCTCAATCGGGAAACCATTCAAGAACTGCACGAAGCCTTCAAACAGCTAAATGCCGATGCCCGGGTAAAAACGATCATTCTTACCGGAAGTGGGGACAAGGCCTTTGTAGCGGGGGCCGATATTTCGGAGTTCGCCAATTTTTCGACGGAGCAGGGGAGTGAATTGGCCGCCAAGGGACAGGCACAATTGTTCGATTATGTGGAAAACTTGGCTACCCCGGTAATCGCGGCGATCAATGGGTTCGCGCTCGGTGGCGGACTGGAACTGGCGATGGCCTGCCATTTTAGGGTGGCCTCCCAAAATGCCCGTATGGGGCTGCCCGAAGTCTCGTTGGGGGTAATACCGGGTTATGGCGGTACCCAACGATTGCCACAGTTGATCGGTAAGGGCCGCGCTATGGAACTGATCATGACGGCCGGAATGATCGAGGCCGACCGGGCCCTGGATTACGGTTTGGTAAACCATGTAGTGCCGCAAGCGGACCTTTTGGCCCGCTGTAAAAAAATAGCGGCCAAAATAGCGAATAATTCTACCGTTGCCATTGCTCAGGCAATAAAAGCGGTAAATGCCGGTTTTAAGAGTACTAGTAACGGATACGAGGCCGAGATCGAAGCTTTTGGTGCCTGTTTTGGCACTGCGGATTTTAAGGAGGGCACTACTGCTTTTCTGGAAAAACGCAAAGCGGATTTCCCCGGCAATTAGCGTATCCCAAAAACCTACTTATGAGATTTCAAAAGCGCCATGCCCTGTTGCTCTTTTGGTTGGTCGCCCTGTGCGGCAACGCCCAAGAAATGCCCATCCATTACGACCTGGGCGAGAATTATTCCGACCGGTATAAGTTCTCCACCGTACTATCTATCAATGGTTCCGACGAAAAAACCGTAATGGTCCGCACCTATTATGGAGGAATGCCGCTACGGCCCAAGGGGCATTTTATAGCGGTATACAATGCCGATATGAACCTCGAAACCGACTACAATTACAAGTATGCCGGAAAGCATATGGTAGATGGTTTTGTGCGTAACGGGCAGCTATACCTTTTGGAACTCAAGTACGATGATCGCTCCGAGGCCTATACCTATGTAGTGCACCAAAGCCCGCTGCACGATTTTAATTTTACCGAGCGCACCATACTTTCAGTGCCCTCCAAAGCGGTGTTGAACCCCCTGGCGGTAAACAAATACAATCGAAATTTTGGAAACGGTTTTTCAACGGCCACCTTCTTTAACGACGACCGTTCGGCCTTCGCCATTACCGTTCACCATCGGGAAGGCAAAGCGGAGAAATACCATATGTATCTCTACGGTACCGATTTAAAGCAACAAATGGTCTATGATTTTTCAGATCAGATTGTAGAAAAAAACTATGCCTTTGAAAATATTGCGGTTTCCAAGGATTTGAAAACGCTTTATCTAATGGGAAAGGCCTACTTCAAAAAAAGGCGATTCGATGCAAAGGAACGTCGTTTTCAATACGAATTGGTACGGGTGACCAATAGCGGGCACCAAACCCAGGAATTCAATGAGGGAGGGCGTTTTCCCGAGGCCTTGAAACCGCTATTGAGCGATGGGGAGCTTACCGCGGTAGGCTTTTACGCCGACCGTAAGGACAAGCGTTACAACGGGCTGGTGTATTTTAAGTTGGATGCCAAAACCCTTGCGCTGCAAACAAAAAAGTATAATCCGTTCTCCGAGCAGTTTATGTTGGACAAGTTTGGCCGAGAAGTGAACGCCGAAATAAAAAACCTCATTTTTAAGGATGTACATATCACCGAAAAAAAAGAGATACTGTTCAGTGCCGAAGAGTATTTTGTTACTACCGGAAACGACATTGGCGACAGCAGTACCCGAAAAGTGGAAAACTACCATTACAATGATATTGTTTGTGCCAAGTTGGCCGCCGACGGCACCATGGAATGGGCCCGTAACATCAATAAAACCGAAGTGACCCGTGGCGATGAGGCCTACGCCTCCTATACGGCCTTTGGTAAGGACGATTCCATGTACTTTTTTATCAACTCCGGGGAGCACCCACAAAAGCTGGGCAGAAACCGAATTATATTCAAACAGGGATACAGTAAAAATCCGAACATGTTCGTCATTCGGCTCAACGGTTCCGGAGAAATGGATTACCAAAAGCTCATAGATGACAAGGAGGTGCGCTTGCCCATCATGGTTTCCAGGCCGTTGATCGATAAAGAGCGCGGGCAGTTGTTGTTCTATGCCAAAAGAGGAAGTAAAAAACAGCTGGTGAAGGTTGGTTTTGGTGTTCCCAAAACGACCAAAGAAGGCAAATAGGAAGCAACATTCCTATGTCCGTTATCCTTTTTAGCATTTTAACTTTGAAATAGCACGACTAAATGGTCCCTTTTCCTCACCCAAACGGCCGTTTGCCTCATTTAGGGTTTTACCGTTGTACGGACCGCGTTAGTTTAGCAGTATAAAATAGATATCATGCGTTACAAGATTACGATACCGACCCCTTGCCACGAAGATTGGAATACGATGACGGCCACCGAAAAAGGGGCTTTTTGTAGTAGCTGCTCCAAAGAAGTGGTCGATTTTACCGCTAGCTCCAAAACGGAGCTGGCCCAAAAAATAGCCAAAGGAGCCAAATTGTGCGGGCGTTTTACCCCCGAACAGTTGAACGTTCCGCTGCCTTCGGTGTCCCGAAACCAATTTAGAAGAAGTGCGTTCCTTCTGGGGTTTACCTCGGTATTGGCCCTTGCCAATCCTGTAATGGCGCAAGAAAAGCCTGAGAGAAAACCTAGGGTCGAAGTACCCCGGACCGACGTACTTCTTGGAAGGATTGCGACGCCGCAGGTGGCCGAAGAAACGACTTTGATCAAAGGAAAGGTGCTGGAAATGAACCATCCCGTGTCCGGAGCCCATATTGTAGTAAAAGACACCGATATAAAGGTGGTTACGGACGAACAAGGGAATTTTTCCATTGCCGTACCCACAAAACTGTTCGACAACCCGCAAAGCCTATTGGCATCCCGCATCGGATACGAAACTTCGGAAACGAGCATTTGTGTGGATACCGCTTATATTGAGGTACAACTGATTTCCAACGAACACATTCTGGGAGAAATTGCCGTGGAACCCTATTAACCGGAGTTCAGGGCAGTGGATGCCATTTTAACTTTAAAATGGTATCAATTGAATTCCAGCAGTCCTTTATACTATGAAGATGGTTTGTCGGTGGAACAACTGGTTATCGGGTATCGATACCGCTTCGAAATGCTCCCCTATATTTCTTTGTTTTCGTAAAACGATGATTCGCTGATTTTAATACGCTATGGCTTGGATCCCGTGCAGCAGTTCCCATCCCCATTGTAACAAATAGGGGAAATTTGCTACCCATAAATAAACTAGAATTTATGGGCTATGCAGGACAACCGATGAAGAGTGTTAAGGCCAATAGGGCCTTGCTCAAAAAAAGAAAACGAAAAAATATACAGGAATTGTTATTGGAAAACGGAGATACTACCGAAGTGGATTTTAAAACGTTTACGGCGGAACAGGTGGCGCGGGCAAAGGCCCGTATTCGGGCCAAGGCACGGCGCAATAGGCTGTTCAACTATCTGTTCTATGCCTTTTGTTTGTTTTTGGTACTATGGAGCTTTTATTGGATGTTTTCTCCAGGTATTTTTTAGGTTGAAACAAATGCAATGCCTTGATCGGCCCCCTTGCCGGTGGGGTGTTATCAGGGGTATACCACAAGTGGTTGTAACGGAAGCCCTTTTTTTACTACCAATACTATAAACGATTCAAATGACACAGACCAAGGAATTGACCATTGAGGACGAACTCGCGCTAATGAACGCCAAACGCAAAATGGAACAGGTGCATTGGACCATGCAGGGACTCAATAAGCTTGGAAATGTTATTGAAAACCGTATTGCACTCTTGCCCAAAAAACAACAGCAGTGGCTACAAAAACTCAGTTATAAGGTATTGCACGGGGTGGTAAAGGCCAATTTGGCCTCCATGAAAAAAAATGACGGCCCCCCGGCCCCATTGAACAAGACCTATAAGGCCTTGGTTACCTCTTCCGGTTTTATTGGTGGTGCCCTAGGGGTTTCCGCTTTTGCAGTGGATCTTACCCTAGCCACCAAGCTGATGATGCGGTCCATTATGGACATCGCCCGCAATCATGGCGAGGACTTGTCCGAACTCGATACCCAACTGGCCTGTTTACAGGTATTCGCCCTGGGCGGTAATACCAAACACGACGACAGTTTGGAAACGGGTTATTATGCTTCGCGGGTGGCCCTCGGTTCCACCATCAAAGGCGGGACAAAAGCCTTGGAAGGGTTGCTCAGGGGAAGTGCCAATCCGGTACTGCAATTTATCGCTTCCATAGCGGCCCGTTTTAGCATTCAGGTGTCCGAAAAATTTGTGGCCCAGGCCGTCCCGATTTTGGGTGCGGCGGGCGGGGCATCCATCAACTTGGCCTTTATCCACCATTTTCAAAATATGGCCGAGGCACACTTCTCCATTCGAAGGCTGGAACGCCAATACGGGGCCAAAAGGGTACAACGGGCATACGACGGCCTGTAAACCGTTTACTGCTGTGAGGGCCCGCCCTTGTCAGGCCGAAGACTGACGTCTGTTTGTAAATGGGGTACGGGAACGGCACGAAAAAAATTTCACCGAAAAGATTGCCAAACGTTTTACAATTGGAGATCTTTCATTTACATTTGTTAGGTACGGTAGGCGTTTGTAGGAAAATCCTACAAGTGTTGATATGTGTTGTATATGTTTCACTAGCACTCGTTGAACGGCATGGGTAGGACTATAAATTTGGGGCGTTAAAAACCTTAAATTTTATAGTTATGAAGTTACAAAAGTTAGTGTTTACCCTAGTGGCAACAGGTATGATGGTATTGGGAAGTTCTTGTACAAAAAGTGATATTGCGGAGGAAGACATAATCGTAGATTCAATTGGCACAGAAGAAATGGATGAAGACGACACTTAAAGAATTGCTGGTTGTGGTCGGCATCATTTTGGTGTCGACCATGCCCTATTTTCACGATGTCATTACGGCAAAGGCGGTAGGTGTAAGACCTTGGATTCCTCAAGTTGGATTACAAGAATTGTTGACCAATTCGAACGGAAGGGTAGCAGGCTTTAGTTCTTACAGAGTATTTTTATACAACTTGTTCATCCATTTGTTTGCGCATATAGGATTTTTGGGCTGGATGATGGACGCCAAAGGGAAGTACTATCGCATAGCGCTTCTAGTGCCGGTCATCTTAAGCGGATACACTATTTCGATATTTTTGTTGAACGCAAAGGTAACGGACTATAATGATACTAGTACAAAGTTTTACATTACCATAGCGGCGACAATCGGCGTTTTTGTATATTATTTTTTAGACAGGAGAAACAAGTTGAATAGTGAAAAAAGCAAACAGTTAAATGAAGGTGCTTCGGGGGATTTTTAAAATGTTGGGCAAGGCAAAGGAAGGGTTATGGGACTTTTTCGATGCGTTTAACGAGGATCGGTTACATGTGGTAAAACCGTCCGATGTATTACAGAAATACGTGGATTTCAACATTGACGATATTGAGGAATTTGCCGCTACCTACACCTACGATTATCACGATACCCATCGTATTTTGGACAACAAGAAAAGCAAGTCCAAAATGTACCAAGAGGTTTATACCATGATGAAACTGCTCGAAGATCGCGGAAGCTTGGACCGCTAGAGCACGTCTACATATTTTTCCATTTCATTACCGGACTTAAAAATACGCTTGCGCAGCAATATGGGCTCTTGATTGCTGGTTTCCGGTTCTTTCAAATATTCCAACTCTACAAAAAAGGTGTGTATCGAATACAGCGCGAAGGAGCTGGTTTTGGTGTGCAAATGGGTAACTAGGGTACCGCTGACCATAATTTTGGCCATCTGTTCCTTGGTGTCCAACATTAAAAAATCGTACAAGGTCATCTGCAACAACATTAGCAAGATAGGGAAACAAAAGTAGGGGAAAATTTACATGTCGCAAATTTTATCGTTACAATGCAGTTCTTTTTTTTAGAAGGCTTCTTTTAGGGGGTATTCTCCTTAAATACTACCCCATAAAACACCCCTTACAATCGTGTAGTTGTCCTGAGGGTTTTGACCAGTGGGACCGATTATAGGTTCGGCCCGGTATTATACGACCGGTACGTTCAAGGTCCTTTTTATTTCCCTTCGCAAATAAAAGCCCGTTACCAGGGTGGCCAGCACATCGGCAATGGCAAAGGAGGTCCATACCCCAAGTTCACCGTAATACTTGGGTAGGATAAGGATCAAGGGAATAAAAAAGAATCCCTGCCTCGTAAGAGTAAGTAGCAGCGCCGGAACGGCTTTCCCGATAGCTTGAAAATAGGCGGCCCCGATCAGTTGTAAAGCAATTATGGGCGTTGCCGCAAAAACCCAGCGCATGGCCAAGGGAGTATGTTCCAGTACAAAGGCGTTAATGGCCAGTTCGCTTTCGGGCAGGCCCTCCTTGGAACTCAGAAAGAGCGAGGCGATTTCCGCAGGAAATGTAAAAAGCCCGACAAACACTACGGTTGCCAACAGGGCGGCATATAAAATGGCCATATTGATGGTTTTGCGCACCCGATCATATTTTTTTGCCCCATAATTGAACCCGGCGATGGGCAGAAAACCTTGGGTAACCCCAAATACCGGAAACAGGGCAAACATGAGCATTCGACCGATAATGGCGTATACGGCCACCATTGCCTCGCCACCAAGTCCGAACAAAATATTGTTCATTAATAGATACACCACACTGGTAGTCGCTTGGCGCGAAAGGGTAACGAACCCCAACGCGCCGATTTCCTTGATAATGGAAAAACGCAGCACAAAACAGTTCGGGCCTAATTTTAGTTCGGAATGTTTCGACCTAAAAAAGTAGAAGATGTAGCTGAAGCATAGCACATACCCAATAGTGGTCGCCCAGGCCGCACCTTCCATACCCCAGTCGAAGAGGTAGATAAAAACATAGTCCATAAGAAGGTTGCCCACGGACGGGATGATCATGGCGATCATGGCGAACCTGGGTTTGCCTTCGGCGCGGATAACGGTATTCCCCATCATGCACAACGCTAAAAAAGGAATCCCATAGAGCACGATAACATAATAGATCTTCGCCGGTGCAAAAATATCGCCCTTGCCCCCAAATGCGGGAATAAGGGAATCAACAAAAAAAAGGCCCAATACCACCATGGAAATGGTTACCAAGAGGGTAAGGGTTATTTGGTTCCCAAAGGTATTTACCGCCTTTGCCCTGTCGTTCGCCCCGAGCGCACGGGAAATAATGCTGGACCCCCCGATGCCGATGGCCATGCCGAGCGCACCAATAAAAAAGGAGACGGGCAGCACCACGTTGATTGCGGCAATGGCGATACTTCCGATCCAATTGCCTACAAAAATGGAATCGACCAGTACGTTTAGCGACATGACCAATATCCCGATCGAGGCGGGAACGGCCTGTTTAACCAAGAGCTTCCCTATGGGTTCCGAACCTAGTGCTGTTGCCGAAACGTTGGCCATTTTTAAAGGTTTAAGGTGTAGGTCGCCCAAAGAAATTTTGAACAACGAGGACAAAGGTACTCCGTTCCTTTGGGAATAGATGCAAAGCGACCGTTGAAAAGGACGACATTACCTTTTCCGGAACAAGCTGTAGCGTATGTTCAAGGGTTTGATACCGATTACCAGTTAAAATGGTATAAGGCAAATTTTAACTAATAATTGATGTAAAAGGTGAAACGTTTAACGAAATGAAAAAAAAACCGAAAAAAGGAGCAATATTTTTTTCATTTTAAATTATTGAAAAACAGCTAATTAGAATTTAGACTAAGAAAAATTTAAAAAAAGCGTCTTTTTTTTCAGGAGTTTATGAAGATGGATTGTTTTATATACAGATACCAAATCTATAATACCAAAAACCTATGAAAAATACCAAAACGACCCCCGCCCTACCTTTAGACCATAATATGGAAATAGAGAAATTATATTCCAATCAGGCCACATTACTATATAGCCTTATGGTCCTTACATCGACTATTTTTGCAAGTTTGCTCATAATTGTATAGTTTAATGTTCCAAATCTTTAGTACCTACTTAAGAAACTGCGCTTTTCCCCCGAAAGCGCAGTTTTTTGTTTTTAATGATCTTGCGAAACGACGGTAGCCTTCAATCGATCTGAAACCGTAAAGAGAAGTTGGGTGTGAGGCCCAGCGATAGTTGTTCACGCCGTATGGGAGTATCGGCACTGTTGGCCGCAAAGGTGGTATTCAGCACATTTTTACGGTTCAGCACGTTCCAAATTGAAAATGCCAAGCGCAGGGAGCCGATTTCTTTGATATCCATTTTGTAGCTGGTGGAGATATCCGTTCTAAAAAAGGGCTTTTGGCGTTCCTCATTGGCCGCATTATAGTTCAAGCTGCCGTCCGTTACCGGTTCCGTTTCATTTAGTCCGGTAAACGGTTTTCCCGAGCGATAATTCATGCTGCCCGCCAAACGAAATTTGCCTATTTCCTTGTTTGCACCCAGGCAAAGGGTATTGGTAATATTGAAATTACTTTGGAATTCCGTTTCCGGTAGTTCGTCAAAAAAATAGGTGCTGTTCAAAAAGGTATAGCATGCCCAAACCGCACTTTTTTTGAATTCTTTACGCAATAGTACATCCGCACCATAGGAAGCATAATCCCCTGAAGTTCTGGCAAACTGGTACAGGTCGGTAAACCCTTGGCTCTGTGTGGTGATGCCGTAAACCTTTTTGTAATAGCCGGCAGTACTGGCCAACCAGCCACGGTCGTTAAAATTGAGGCCCAGAGATACCTGTCTACTGGTAATTACGGGTACCGATACTTCATCGGCAAGCTGCCATCGGCGTTTTTCCAGACCCAAAAAGTCGGTTTGAAAATTGATCAGTTGCGAGGTACTTTGGTGTTTGAACTCCCCAAGCAATTCTGCATCAAATTTTTTGGATATTTTGTGATTGATTCCGATCCGAGGTTCTATCAGCTGTTTTTGAAACTTGTCCAAATAATTGTAGCGAAGGCCTATATTGGCGCGGGTCTGTTTGTTGGGGGGAAGGAGCGACAGTTCCGACCACAGGGCATACGTGCGTAATACATTCCCTTGAAGGTCTATAAAGCGGGGTTCGTCCACATCGTCCAGGTTGGTGACCTTGGTTTCGAACAACTGTACCCCGTTCGAAAAACGGGAGTTTTCGCCCAGCGCCGATGATATGGAAAGTTTGGCGCCGGTTTCCGACACCGTATTTTCCTGAAGGAAACGTTGGTTTCTTTCCACGTTCGCATTCACCGCGCGCAAACGGTAATCGGTATTATAGATTTCGATATCGGTATGTACGGACCGGTTCCATTGCCGGGTGTAAAAAAGGCCAAAACCTAGGCTGTTCTGTTCGGCCATACTCTCCCTTCCCTGTCCAAAACTGGAGGTCATCGGGTTTTCGGTAAAGTTCAATTCGTTGCTCACGTAGATTACATTGGCCCTTATTCGATCTTTTTCCGATGGCCTGTAGAGCAAACGCAACGCGGTATCATAATAATCGAAGCCGATATCGGATTCTCCGGAAGCGTTTTCTTCGGCATTGGATACTTCCGTATTTTGTGCAATGCGATCAAAATAGGATGAAAAGGTTGGGGTGTCCACAAAATCACTGATCGATTTGCGGGCCGCTACCTTTAGGGAACTTTTAGAAGATAGGGCAATATTGGAAAAACCCGCGGCATCCAAAAGATTGATGGAAATACCGCCCTTGGTGTCCGGATCGATATAATTTTCGGTAGCCATGGCGATGGTGCCGGAAACCCCATCGGTCATCCCGGCCGAGCTTCCATTTTTTTTGAGGGATACGTTTTTGGTGATGTACGGATTGTACATGGAGATGAGACCAAAGAAATGTCCCGATTGGTACATTTTAATGCCGTCCCAAAGAAACAGGTTTTGATCGTTGCTCCCTCCCCTGATGTTGATGTTGGACACCGTTTCGTCCACACTCTGTATGCCGGGAAGTACTTGTACCGTTTGCAGTACATCGTCATCGATGAGTCCGGGAAGCAGTCCCATTCGCTTAAAATCGATATCATAGGACCCTTCGCTCGATTTGGCCATACCCCGTATAATATAATCGTAAATAATGACCTCTTCCAGCTCCTCGGGTCGAGCGATCAGATAGAGGTCCGCACAATCGTTTTTGCTCAGGAAGGCGGTACTTCGGTAAAGACTTCGATGTCCGATATGGTGTACCTGCAGTTGACGTGCCGTTTTGGGAAGCTCCATTTCAAAGTACCCCCCCTCATCGGTAATCGTACCTTTTTTCTCGGTCTGCACCGTAGCATAGGGAAGCGGCTCCCCGGTATTCTTGTCCAGAATGCGTCCACAGATCGTTGTTTTTCTAAAGATGGAAATGACCGTTGGCGAAAGAAATTCAAATCGAAGGTTGAGTTTTTTTTCAAGATATTCTAAGGACGGCCGTAATTTTAAATCGCTGTCAGGGGCTGCCAGTACTGTATTTTCGGCAAGTTCCGAGGCATAATTGAACTGTACTTCAAAGCGGTTTTGTAAGTCTTGTATGATAGCACTAAAATCCCTTTCTTCTCCAGATTGGGAGAAGAGGGATGGAACAATGAAGCATATAAGTAAGGCTTTTAGTACGTTCTTTTTACTCACGAGTACTTAAACGTACCATATCGGGCTTTAGTATTTCATACTCGAGGTCCAACGGTAGCGTTACGGCCTTCAGTGCCGTTTCAAGATCATTGTGATCGAAGCCTCCGGTGAAGCGCATTTCGGAATCGATGGCATCATGATCGATGGAAACCCCGAACTGACGTTCCATTTCGGCAAATACGACCGTTGCCTTGGTGCGTTCAAAAACACTTTTGTTTTGTGTCCATTCCGGTGTGGTGGCCGTATGGTTTCCAAGAACGGCCTTGGTACCGGTAAGCTGTACGTTATGGCCAACCTGCAAAATTTCGGTGACCGCACCGCGTTGTACCCTTACGGAACCTTCATAGCAACGTACCTCAAGAATGCCTTCCCTTAAGCGCACATTGAACTCCGTTCCCAGTACACTAACGGTACCGTTTTCGGTAACCACATCGAACTTGGAACCTTTTTCAACATCAAAATATGCCTCTCCGGTAAGGGTTACCGATCTTTCGGTGTCCCAATCATTTTCGTTGAACGCCAATGAGGAACCGGCATTCAAGGATGCGATACTGCCATCGGGCAAGGTGATTTCGGTTTTTTCGGCCATTCCGGTAGCGATATCAGTGCCGTTGTTTATGAGGAATAGGTAATAGAGGCCAAAAAGAATGACGAATACGCCGGCAATGCGCAAGAACCGTCCTCTCCAAAGAGATCTAACCGGTGTCGGTGCCGCCTGTGGCATTCGCGTTTTCTTGAAACTGGCAAAATCGGGAGTCTCAGAAAAATCGGCCGCCTTAAAGGCAGCGGCATCCTTTACGATGTTTTCGTAAAAGTCGGCATCCTCTAAAGCATGGAACGCTTTGGCCTCAGTTTCTTCCAACGTTTCTAAAAGCCACTTTTTTTCTAAGTCTTCCTGATTCATAATTCGGTTACTTTGATATAGAACAACCTAAACTTGAAAACTCCTGATTATTTTACACGAAAATTTTCAAGATCTTTTTTCAATAACGCAAAAGCCGAGTAAATACGGTACTCCACCACCTTTTTGGTGACGCCCAACATTTCGGCAATTTCGCTATGTTTTTTTCCCTCTACCTTACTTAAGAGAAATGCGGTGCGCTGTTCCTCGCTCATTTTGGCGAGGCAATCTCGATACTTTTTATAGTATTCTTGTTGCTGCAACAGGTACTCCGGATTTTCATTGGTACGGTCGTTAGTGGGTATTTTTTTATGGGCCAACACAACTTTTTGGTGCTTTACCTCGTTCAACATCATATTATTGGCAACGGTAAACAGGTATGATTTGGCTTTTTCGAAGGTGACTTTGGAGCAGTTTTCCCAAAGTTTTACAAATGCTTCCTGCATCTTGTCGGCAGGGTTGAGGTTGTTACCGTATTTATAATACAGGAAATCCTGAAGGTTACGGGCGTGTTGGTTGTATACTTTTTCGAAAAGCGCCTCTTGGCAAATATCGGTGTACAGGGGTTTTTCCAAAATGGTGGTAATTTCCTTCAAAAGTACGGAATGCGGGATTTCAAATTAAATTATCGGGATTTTTTTTAGTTCGGTTGTTCTATAGGTGACAACCGATAAATAACAAAACATGATCAAATTTTTACAATTGCTGCGAAACCTGTGTTTCCTTCTACTATTGGTCCATGTTTCCTGTAGACAGGAAGAAACGATTTATGAAGGAACGGAACCCGAAGAACGTTTGGTCGCCGATTCCAATGTTGCCCGTTTGCTTACGGCCATTGCCGCTCCCGATACCGTTTCGGACGATATTCTTGACGGCTCTTCCTGTATTTCGATCGTACTCCCGATCTCGATAAAGGTAAATTCCGAACATTTGACCATTTCGGAACCATCGGATTATGACCGCATTCAGGAGCTGCTCGACTTTTCCGATGATGATGAAGATATCATTCTTATCGATTTTCCAATTAACGTTATGGTGTCCAACCTGTTAACAAGAAGTGTGGAGAACCAAACTGCCTTTGACAATATCGTTGTTGACTGTAACGAAGAAACTGCCGCTGCGGAAAGGATAACCTGTGTGGACATCCAATACCCGATAACGTTCAAGGTGTTCAATCGGCTTACCGAAAACCTTACCGATATCGGTATTCAAAACGATGCAGACCTACTGAGCTTTATCGCAAAAATCAACGAAGATCAAATTGTAGAACCGGTTTTTCCCCAAATTTTTGAAATAGGGGAGGACACCGAATTTGAAGCGAACAGTTTGGAAGAAACGGAAAAGTTTATCACGGAAAACCAAGATGTCTGCCAGGATGAATTATTGGAAGACGAGTATGACGACGATTACGAATAAGTTGGATTAACGGCCCCGATACCGCCCTGCCCGGCTTGTATTTTTTGCGATAAGCGCTACCACCTGTCCCAAGTCCCAAGTTCCGAACAAACCCTCGTTATTTAAGGTAATAACACTTCGCTCCGTTGCCATTCGTTTACCCAATTGGCCATAACGGACACCCAAGCGTCGCTATCGTTAAGGCAAGAAATATGTTTATAGGATTCGCCACCGGCCTCCATAAACTGTTCTTTGCCTTCCATGGCAATTTCTTCCAAGGTTTCCAAACAATCACTGACAAAGGCTGCCGTGACCACTGCCAGCCGTTTTTTTCCTTCTTTGGCCAGCCGTTCAAATTCATAGTCCGTATACGGTTTTAACCATGGGTCTCCCGCCAAACGGGACTGAAAGGAAGTACTCGTTTTTTCATCGGACAATCCCAAATGTTCCTTTACCAAAGCGGTGGTTTCATATACCTGATGTCGGTAACAGGTATTGTGCGCTACTGAGTTGATGCTGCAACAACTCCCGTCTATTTTACAATGAAAGCGGGTAGGGTCCGATTTGCGGATATGTCTTTCCGGAATACCATGGTAGGAAAACAAAATATGGTCGTATTCGAAATCTTTTAGCCCTTCCGCTATACTTTCCGAAAGTACTTTTATATAATCGGCATTTTTGTAAAAGGCCGGCAAGGTGGTAATTTTCAGTTGTGGGAAGTGTTTTTGGGATACTTCCATGGCCTTGACCACTACGGTTTCGTAGCTCGACATGGCATAATGCGGATATAGGGGCACCAACAGTACTTCATCCACATTTTTCTGTTGTAGCTCCTCGAATGCCTTGTGGATCGACATGCTACCGTACCGCATTCCCAAAGCGACCGGCATTTCGGTATGCTGGCGCAGTTTTTCCGTAAAACGTTCCGACAACACTACCAAGGGAGAACCTTCGTCCCACCAAATTTTGGCGTAGGCCTTGGCCGATTTTTTGGGACGCGTTTGTAAAATGATTCCGCGAACCAGTAGGTTGCGCAACAGCACCGGAACGTCGATGACCCGTTCGTCCATTAAAAACTCGTCCAAATATGGTTTAACGTCCTTTGCCGTAGGACTGTCCGGCGAACCTAAATTTACAAGTAATACCCCTTTCATGCACAACGTCGTTTTGAAATGCAAAAATAAGCCTTAGACACCTTTTCGAATATGGATTATGGAAAATAGTTTTCAATGACGGTATAGTTTGTATCAATGTAATGAACGGATGCTCGGAAAACTATGGCAACTACTTTTTATAGGAGTTTGTTGTGGTGTCGTATAAAAATAGCGTTCCTTAAAAAATATGATGGTCATTCTATCGTTATACCAAGAACCCTATGGCATTTTAACGGAAAATAGGGAGTGCCGATACTTCTTTTTTGGTGTTCTTTGTATACCTTGATTCCTTTAAAACTAGTCGGAACAGAATGATATTGATGCGTACATTACAACTCCTTCTCCTTTTTATTTTTTGCGGTAGCATCACTGCCCAAGAAACCAATAGCCTACTTTGGGAAATTTCAGGAAACGGACTCGACCAAACCTCTTACTTGTATGGCACTATGCACGTGAGCAGGCGTATCGCATTTCGTTTGGACGATGTGTTCTACGAGGCCTTGGACAAAAGTGAGGTGGTCGCCCTGGAGTCGGATCCCGGCACTTGGTTGGAAAACGACGACCTTATGGGGCTGGGCGGTTATGGTTCCCAAAACGGTTTTTATACCAAGGGCTTTTACATGTATCCCTTTCGCGTCGAGAACCCTAGAAAGGACGAAATGGCGGCCTATTTGGCGTTCAACGATAGCCGGGTCAACGGCATTTTGTACCGGAGCAATTCGTACGCACAGGATTTTGAGGAGGAAACCTATTTGGACATGTTCATTTACCAGTCCGGCAAAAAATTCGAGAAAGCTATCGTAGCCCTTGAAGATTTGGAAGAATCGGCAACCCTGGTGGGAAGGGCCAGCATGAATCCAATGAAGCAAAAGCCCGACGAATGGTTGCAGAAAAAAATGCAACAGCAAGACTTTACCACGCTGTTACAGGATGCGTATCGGGACCGGAACATTAACCTGCTCGACTCCATCGATAAGGGAATGTACACCGAACATTACTTGGAGAACATGCTTTTCAAGCGAAACCGGAATATGGCAAAACGCCTCGACTCTACCATACGGAAGGCAAAAACCTTTACCGGTATCGGCGCGGCACATTTGCCCGGGGAACAGGGCGTGATCGCCTTGCTTCGGGATATGGGGTATACCGTAAAACCGTTGGGTTCCAAATCGACATCGAAAGGCAAACAAATCAAGGAAAAGCTGGAAACGACCCTGCGGAACAACGAATACGGCACCGAAACGGTCGACGACGCATTTTTTAGCGTGTTGTTGCCCAATAAGCTGTATCCGGCCTCCGAAAAACCGACCACGAGCTATATTTCGCCCGATCTTGCGAACGGAAGTTATGTAATGGTAAACCGGATTCCGACTTTTTCTTATCTAAAAAAAGACACCTCTTTCGATATCGAAACACTCGACCAAATGTTGTTCGAGAATATTCCGGGCACCATATTGGAAAAAGAGCGGATCAAAAGAAATGGTTTTGACGGACTGGATATTAAGAATCGATTGAAAAATGGGGACCATCAACGGTACCACGTGTATGTTACCCCCTTGGAAATCATCATTTTTAAAATGGGAGGTGATGGCGATTATGTAGCACGCCATGCAGATACCATTTTCAATAGTATCCGTTTTAAGACCACCAATGCCGAACCTTTGGTGTTGTGTTCCGAGTTTGACGATTTTGAGATCCGAATGCCATCGTTGCATAGTTTTCCCAATCGAAGTAGAAAGGGTGCGCGTTTGGTTCAGGGGTTCGACCCTGCTTCGGAAAGTTATTACTTTTTGCAGAAAGCGACCTTGAACGATGTCAATTTTATCGAACAGGATTCCTTTGAACTGAAACAGATCCAAAAGCGTTTTTACCAGGACCTCGATATTGTTCCACAATACGACGCCTTCAAGGGAAGCACGCTCACCTCGCAAGCGCTGATCGATACTGTCGCACAAAAACGCCTGTATTTAAAAACGGCCTTCAAAGGAGGGGACTATTACCTTATGGGATGTGTGACCGATACGGAATCCGTGGCGGGCGACTATTTTGATTCGTTCAAGATAAAAACACCTTCCTATACCAAAGCATTTCAAACCGTGGTCGATACGGCCATGTTCTTTCGAACAAAAAGTACGGTAAAGCCGCCCAAATTTGTGGAGAACAGCAGCCAGTATCTGAAGGGAAGAAACCGACCGAAACCCTATGCGGCCTTCAACAAAAAAACCATATACCAGAACAAGAACAACGAGGCCATTTCGGTGGTGTTGAACAAGTCCCACGACTTTATGATGTTTCCCGACATCGATTCCGTTTGGGCCCTGCGCAAGAAATTCTATTCCAACGAACTCTTTGTAGTGTCGAAAGAAAAAAGAAACGCTTTTGATGACGGCCGTTACGAATTGGAGCTCACCTTGACCGATACGGCAAGTACCCGTGGTATTTTGATTAAAAATGTACTGAAAAACGGGCTGCTTTATGAAATAAAGGCCAAAGTGGATACCGTTCATGCCCCGAGCCGTTTTGTACAGACCTTTTTTGATCATTTTGAACTGACCGACACCATTATCGGAAAGAACATCATAAGGGATAAGACCCCCGATTTTTTTAAGGCCCTCCAAAAAAATGACAGTATCGTAATCAATGGTTTTAGCTTTATCAATTTTAAGGAAAAGCATGTTGATTCCCTAAAGCATTACATTGCCAATTTCGAATATCCAGATGATAAAAAACACATTCAGGCATACCTCATCCAACAACTGGGGAAACTGGAACATCCCGACGTGGTTCCTTTCCTAAAAGCGTTTTATGGGCGTTCGTATAACAATTCCGACGCGCAGACCAAAATATTGCAGGCGTTGAGCGGCAAGGCGGATAAGGCGTCCACGGCATTGTTGTTGGAACTATTGTCAAAAGACCTGCCCTTGGTGTCCAATACCTTTGAGATACGCCGTATTTTTCGGCCCTATAAGGACAGTTTGCCCTTGGCAAAGGAGCTTTTTCCAGAGTTGCTGGATTACAGTGGCATAAAAGAATACAAGCCATGGATCTTTTCGTTGCTGGCCCGTTTGCAGACCAAGGGACTGATAAAGCCCAAAAGCTATAAAAAGTATCGAAAGCAGTTGTTGAACGATGCCAAAATGCAGCTAAAAAGGGAACTCGGAAATGCCGCTGATACCGGTCAGAACGAGTACTATCCCGATGTACAGAATAATGGCAAAAGAGTTTTGGAAGATGCCGCGGTACTGCTGTATCCGTTTCGAAACGAAAAGGACGTACAGTTGTTCTTTGATCGTTTATGGCAAATAAAGGACCGTCGCATACGGACCACCTATGCCGCTTTGGTCGCCAAGGCCGAAATGCCGATGCCCAAGGGGACCATAGATGATCTTGCGGCAGACGTCAACAGCAGGGCCATGCTCTATGGGAAGCTAAAACAGATCGGGAAGACCAAACTGTTTCCCGAGACCTTTAAAACACAACGTCATTTGGCCGAATCGGTGCTCTTTGAAAATGGGTATTTCAACCCTAAAAAAGATTCCCTACAATTTGTGAAAAGCAAGGAGATGGTCTACCAAGGAAAAAAGGTGGAAGGGTTTTATTTTAAGACCAGAAAAGACAGCGATTACGATAGCAATCATAGCATGAACCTGGTCGTATTCGCCAAGGATGGCGGTCTTGGCATCAAACCGATGTATAAAAAAGCGTCCGTTCGCATCGAAGATACCGATACCGAAGCAGATGCCATACGCTATATTACCGAAGAGTTTTTGCTACAGGACCACCAACGGGCCGAAGTATACCGTAACAATGGCTATGGCGGTTATGGATTTCATGGTTATTAACACCAAAAATGGTATAAGATGGGCCCTGCTATCGATCCTGCTACACGATACCGTTTTCCAAGCTGAAGCAAGCCTTTTTCCCAAGAGTTCCCAGCTACAATTTTTAACATGTCGGCAACCGCATTTGGCGGTCGGCAATTTTACGGATTACAACAGAGCTTATTGCTGTTTCATGCGATGCTGAAAAAGAGTTTCACTCGATAATCGAGATTTAAAATGCTGCGACGCTTGCGTCGAAATCAATGGTAATTTTCGTTATAATGCCTCGTGGGCTTGCCCCGAGGTTATTTACTCTTTTCCTATAAGCCAATACCTCTACTTTTCAAAGTTAATACGTTTTACATCCATAACGGTTTGATTTTTCTTTGGGCCAAAAGTCCGTTTACGGTACTGTTTTTAACTCGGGCAACCGCTGTTTTCGCATACTGGTATCGCTACTTTTTCCTTACTTTTAGGAAGACTAATCTTGAAATGGAAAAAATGAGAAATCGAATACCCCTAGTATGTTTTTTGCTGGCACTTTTAATGGTGTCCCCAAGCCTTTTTTCACAACGGAATCGGAAGGCGAAAGCACCCAAGACCACGTATCCAAAGGCGTTGTATTCCAGTGTGGAATATCGTTCCATCGGGCCGCACCGCGGGGGGCGTTCCGCGGCAGTGGCCGGGGTTCCCGGTAGTCCGAACCTCTTTTATTTTGGTGCTGCCGGTGGCGGCGTTTGGAAAACGACCGATGGTGGGCGTACATGGGGCAATATCTCGGACGGATATTTTGGCGGTAGTATTGGCGCCGTTTCCATAGCGGAAAGCGATAATAATGTAATTTATGTAGGCGGTGGCGAAAAGACGCTGCGCGGAAACGTTTCCTCCGGATATGGCATCTGGAAAACGGAAGATGCCGGAAAAACATGGTCGTCGGCCGGTTTAAAAAATAGCCGTCACGTACCCCGTATCCGAATCCACCCCACGGACCATAATATTGTATATGCGGCGGTATTGGGAAATATCTATAAATCGTCCCAAGAGCGGGGCGTATACAAAAGTGTGGACGGGGGCAAAAATTGGAAAAAAGTACTGTTCGTCAACGACAATGCCGGGGCGGTAGACCTGACATTCGACCCGAACAATCCCCGTATTTTATACGCATCTACCTGGCGCGCACGCCGGACACCATATAGCCTGAGCAGTGGTGGCGACGGATCTGGACTTTGGAAAAGTAGCGACAGTGGGGCTACATGGACCGAAATTTCTAAAAATAAGGGTTTCCCTAAAGACACTTTGGGAATTATAGGGGTTACCGTATCGCCTAAAAATTCGGAACGTGTATGGGCCATTGTAGAAAACAAGGAAAAGGGAGGGCTTTACAGAAGTGACGATGGCGGAAAAACTTGGGACCGCATCAACGAAGAACGGAAGTTACGGCAACGGGCCTGGTACTATACCCGAGTGTATGCCGATACCGAAGATGAGGATGTAGTGTACGTGCTGAACGTACGGTACCATAAAAGTACCGATGGTGGAAAAAGCTTTAATACCTTTAATGCGCCCCATGGCGACCATCATGATTTGTGGATCGCCCCTGAAAATAGCCAACGGATGATTATCGGCGATGATGGGGGAGCGCAAATTTCTTATGATGGCGGTGAAACATGGAGTACATATTACAACCAGCCCACGGCACAGTTTTATAGGGTAACTACCGATAATGCCTTTCCATACCGTATTTATGTGGCACAGCAGGACAATTCTACCATACGGATCAACCACCGCAGCGATGGGAACAGTATATCGGAGGCCGATTGGGAACCCACTGCCGGTGGGGAGTCGGCCCATATCGCCGTGGACCCCTCCGATAACGATGTGGTATATGGGGGCAGCTATGGCGGGTTCCTTACCAGAAAGAACCATAAGACCAATACGGTACGTGGCATCAACGTATGGCCCGACAATCCCATGGGATACGGGGCCGAAGGGATGAAGTATCGTTTTCAATGGAATTTCCCGATTATTTTTAGCAAGCACGATCCCAAAAAATTATACACCTTTTCAAACCATGTGCACCGGAGTACCAACGAAGGACAACGTTGGGAACTGCTTAGCGGAGACCTTACCCGAAACGATTCGGAAAAATTGGTCAGTAGTGGTGGGCCCATCACGCAGGACAACACCGGTGTAGAGTATTACTGTACCATTTTTGCCGCGGACGAAAGCCCCTTAAAAGAAGGACTCCTATGGGTGGGCAGTGATGATGGTCTGGTGCACCTTACCCAAGATGGCGGGAAAACATGGGAAAATGTTACACCCCAGGGATTACCGGAGTGGAGCATGATCAACAGTGTAGCGCCATCGGCCTTCGATGCCGGTACCTGTTATATTGCGGCGACCCGTTACAAACTAGGGGACTTTGCACCTTACCTGTACAAAACCACCGACTACGGCAAAAGCTGGACCAAAATCGTAGACGGTATCGCCAGTGAACATTTTACCAGAGTGGTCCGGGAAGATCCAAAACGACAGGGACTATTGTACGCGGGAACGGAAACGGGAATGTACGTTTCCTTTGATCAGGGGAACCAATGGAGCCCCTTTCAGCAAAACCTTCCCATTGTGCCCATTACCGACCTTACCATAAAGGAAGATAATTTAATCGTAGCTACCCAAGGTCGTGGATTGTGGATTGTGGACGACCTAACCGTATTGCATCAGCTGGATGCCGGGAAAAAGGGCGAAAATGCAATTCTTTTTCGTCCGAAGGACAGCTACAGAACTAAGGGAAGCACCACCGAAAAACCCAGTAAAACGGAAGGGCAGAACCATCCTAATGGGGTGGTCACCCATTTTTACTTGAGCACCTTGACGGAAAAGGACAGTATTCGGTTGACCTATACCAATGTTGCCGGAGATACCTTGGCCTCATTTAGTAATAGCGCCAAAGAAAAAAATAAAAAGCTGGCCCTAAAAAAAGGCGGGAATACCCACGTTTGGGATACCCGCGGAAAAGGAGCCAAAAAACTCAAAGGAATGATTTTATGGTGGGCCAATCTTAGTGGCCCCAAAGCAGTGCCGGGCGAGTATCGGGTGCATCTGAACGTAAACGGTACCACCCTATCGGAATCCCTTAAAATACTTCCTGACCCGAGAGCGGAGGTTTCCGTGGCCGATATGCAAGAGCAGTACGATTTTGTTGGCGACATCAATGCTACCGTGAACAAGGCCCACGAATCGATAAAGGCCATACGCAAAATCAACACCCAGTTGGATGCTTTTGTAAAACAATATAAAGACGATGCCGCAACGGCGGCCTTGGTCGACAAGGCAAAAGCAATGAAAAAACGCTTTGAAACCGTGGAGAAAGCCTTGTACCAAACAAAAAACCGTAGCAATCAAGATCCTTTGAACTTTCCGATCCGGCTCACCAATAAATTGGGGCATTTGAACAGTTTGGTCATGTTGGACGATTTTCCGCCGACAGACCAGGATGTTGCGGTGAAAAAGGAGCTCTGCGAAAAAATAGAACAACAATTAAAAGCGTTCGATGATCTGGTTTCCGGTGAGATCGACACCTTTAACAAGGAGTTCAATGCGCTTGGGTTACAGTATTTATCCGTAGAGGAACAAACGAAAAAGTAGGTATTGCCAAGGAGGGACCGAAGACTGGTATAGAATGAACTCGTTTTTAAACGAGTTCATTGTTTTTTTGATATTGTAAAGGACTGGTACCGGTGAATTTTTTAAACTGCCGATAGAAAAAAGGAAGACTTTCGTAGCCGCAGGCATATGCCACTTGGGCTACCTGTTGTTGCCTGGTTGCCAACAGTGCACACGCCGTTTGTATTTTATATTCGTTGAGGAAGGCGAAAAATGTTTTTCCGAAAATACGTTTGAAAAACCGACAAAAAGCGGCTTCCGACATATGTGTTAAGGTCGCCATTTCGCCCAAGGTAATTTTTCTTTGATAGTGTTGCGTTACGAAGTTTTGAATGGTATCGATGCGACGGCTTGCCGTGGCATCCAAACGGCCGGCGATGGTTCTAGGGGATAACGAACGATATTTTTTAGTACCGGCCAGAGTCTTTAACAGCTTTAAAAATGCGATATAGCGCGCTAAACCATGGCTCCCCAAAATCCTTTTTAGTTCTGGAAGCAACCGATCGACCAGCTCGGAATCAAATTGGATGCCGCACACGTTGCGCTCCAAAAGTTCGGCGATAGGGGCAAACTCTATCTTTTGTTGCCACCCCTTACCGAATACATCGGCCTGCCACTGTATAACGATCGCTTCCGACGGCCGTGGGTCCCCGGCCGTATTTTTCCAACAATGCGGAACGTTCGGGGGAATCAGTACAAGATCGCCCGGAACGAAACGTTCCACATGGTTCCCTACATACCGAATACCCTTACTTTTTTGGATAAGTGTAAGCTCATATTCCGGATGAAAATGCCAAGGAGCATCGAACTCCTTTTTTTGATAGCGATAGGCTTTGAAAGAGCTGGTAACGGAAGTCGTTATTTTTTCGAACGTTGGTTCCATGATGGATTCTTTTTGAGGGTATGACCGCTACTGAAAAGGTATTATTAGATGTCTATTTTGTAATTGAAAACGAAAAAATGCCATAATCAAGGTCAATATAGGGTATTATTTGAGCAAAATGCGCAATGGACAAAAAAAAGGGAACGCTTAATTTTGTTTCAAACATCTACTATTATGGCCCACGTTCAAGACCTTTCCAGAATTCACCATCCGATAGGAACCCTGTTCCAAATGCCCAAAACTCCTGAGGAATGGGAACCGTATCGCTTGTCGGAGGAACAGGTGGCACATTTTCATGAGTTTGGGTATGTATCCGGCATCAAACTTTTAGAGCCGGACCAGGTGTCGGTCCTAAATCGGGAACTGGCCGAAATTATGGATCCGGAGCACCCCGGAAATGCGTTGTTCCATGAATTTCATACCAATGAATCAAACGACCCCGATTCCGTATTGTTTCACTCCCTTGGGCACTGGCGTATATCGGAAGCCTTTCACGATGTGTTGTGGAACCCCGCTTTTTTAATGGCGGCAAGCCAGCTTTTGGAGGACAAGGCGGTCCGTTTTTGGCACGACCAGCTTTTTTGCAAACCGGCCCAACATGGCGGTGTGGTGGCTTGGCATCAGGATTATTCGTATTGGACGCGGACCATTGCCATGCAGCATTTGACCTGTTGGACCGGGCTTGATGATGCTTCTACTGAAAATGGATGTCTGCACTATATTCCAAAGAGCCATACTTGGGGGCTATTGGAAAAACCCGAGCTCGCCGGAAATATGGAAGGTTTGATGGACTATCTGTCCGAGGAACAGAAAGCGGCATTTGAACCGGTGCCCGTTCCCTTGAAGAAGGGGTATGCCACGTTTCATCACCCGCTTATGGTACACGGATCCTATGAAAATCGTTCCGACCGACGCAGAAGGGCATTTGTGCTCAACGTTTTTGCCGATGGTACGGTAAGCAATACCAACGACCCCTTATTGCCGGGAGTGCCACCCATACCAAAGGGCGAAAAAATTTCGGGAAGCTTTTTTCCGCTGCTTTTGCCCCGATAGCCCACTCTTGCCGAAGACCAATAAAAAGGAACGGTTTTACTCGATAATCGAGATTTAAAATGCTCCGACGTTTGCGTCGAAATCAATGTTAATTTTCGTTCTAATGCCTCGTGGGCTTGCCTCGGGGTTATTTACCGACGCATATCATTTTAAAGGTAAATTGGTATTATGTACCTTTGGCCAACGCTTATACTCCTTTTATGGAGTTGGGCACCGTACCCTTATACCTAAGTATTCCATACCGTGTACAACTACATTAAAGCCCTTCATTTAGTTTTTGTGATTACGTGGTTCGCAGGGCTCTTTTACATTCCCCGATTGTTCATCTACCATATTGAAGCTTCTAAAAAACCGTCACCGGATAAAGAAATATTGGTAAAACAGCTCCAGTTGATGACGAAACGGCTTTGGTACATTATCACCTGGCCCTCGGCGGTACTTTGTACCTTTTTTGCGGTATGGATGCTACTGTTGATGCCCTCATGGCTTAGCCAACCTTGGATGCACATAAAACTGGGATTTGTAGGATTGCTTATCGCCTATCACATCAAAAACCACCTAATTTTTAAGCAACTGCAGCGGAACGAAGTCCGCTATACCAGCAACTACATGCGCATTTGGAACGAGGTAGCTACGATCATCCTCTTTGCGGTGGTTTTTCTGGTCATCATAAGGACTAAAATGAGTTGGGCCTTTGGAGTTGGTGGTATTATCGTATTGGGATTGCTATTGCTATTGGGCATACGGCTGTATAAAAAAATCCGGAAAAAGAATCCGGAAGCCTAATACCATTTCAAAGTTAAAATGGTATAGGCACTACCCTATTCCGAACAAAATGGAATTTGACCTATAACCCCCGTTCGGACTGTATAATTTCGTAGGCTTTTTGTACTTCCTTGAACTTTTCCTCGGCCCCTTTCTTAATAGCCTCGTCTTGGGTGTTTACACGGTCGGGATGGTATTTTTTGGCCATATTTCTATAGGCTTTTTTTACTTCGTTATCCGTAGCCGTCTTATCGATCTCCAAAATTTTATAGGCATTGTTGGCCGCTTTTACGAACATGGCCTGAATACTGTCAAAATCACGGGAAGACACCCGAAAGTAGCCCGCAATTTCTTGAATTTTTCGAATTTCGGCCTTGCTTACGGTGCCATCGGCCTGTGCAATTCCGAAAAGGAAGTGTAAGAGTTGCAAACGCACCTCGTACCGTGTGCGTTGGTTGAGGTAAGTACAAACCCGTTGAGCGGAGATTTCACGTTTTTTATTGATCTCGTTGAACGTTCGAAAGATGGCATTGGCCTTGTCCTTTCCGTACGTCTGTACAAAGTACTGGCGTACATAGTCCATTTCGGTCTTGCTCACCGTACCGTCCGCTTTAATAACCAAGGAGCAGAGCGATAACAGATTGAGTTCAAAATCGGCGGGAGAGACCGTTTGGCGGGTCATGTCCTTCAAAATTGTTTGTGCCTTACCTCCTTTGGTGCTGGCGCTATCGATAAGGCTCCCTACCAAAAAGCCGAGAACGGCACCCGGTAGACGAAAAAGATAGTATCCTAAAAATGCCCCGACCCATTTGATCATATGACCTTCGATTTTCGGCCAAAGATAGGATTTTGCCGAGAAACCGCTTTCGCACTTGGCATCAAATTCAAACCGTAACGGAAATACGGCGCAATAGAAATGGTATTGCCGTTTGCAGGGCTGTTGTTGTTTTGTTAAGGCAACGAAAAAACAAGACAAATTTGGTATATTTGAACCTTTAAATAAAAAATGAGACTATGTATCCTGCAGAATTAGTAAAACCTATGAGAGAAGACTTGGCCACCGCCGGGTTTGAAGAGTTATATACGGCCGAAGCGGTCGAAAAAGCGATTTCCCAAGAGGGAACCGTTTTGGTTGTGGTCAACTCGGTTTGTGGCTGTGCCGCCGCCAATGCCCGACCTGCCGCAAAAATGAGTTTGCAGAACGATAAAAAGCCCGATCATACCGTAACCGTTTTTGCCGGGGTAGATACCGAAGCGGTAGATGCGGCCAGGAATTTGATGGTTCCGTTTCCACCCTCTTCGCCGAGCATGGCGCTGTTTAAAGATGGAGAGTTGGTACACATGATCGAACGACATCATATCGAAGGGCGTCCCGCGGAAATGATCGCGGAAAACCTTAAAGGTGCCTTTGACGAGTTTTGTGCCTAAAAGGTGTTGCCAAGGAGCGAACCTACAACCATAGCGTTCGGTTTCTAGGCGAAAAGATAATTGACATTACAACTGAAAAGATCATTTCTTACCGGAAATGGTCTTTTTTATTGAAGTGGTTTTACCAAAAATCAGATGATACCATTTTAAAGCTAAAATAATACAAGGTAGGGGCGCGGCGATTAAAAAGACAGCATATGCTGACGAAAAATAGGGCTTTTCCGACCAATTGGGAAAGTTTACTGGTGTTCCGTTAGGTTAGGGTCGTTTTTTGTATTTTGAAGTAGAATAGAATCTTATTTTTGCGTTATGCGAAAAATAGTGGCGTACCCTTTAAGTGGGGTATATCTTTTTTTCTTTGGGTTGTGCCTTTTGGTGTTTCATCCGGTGCAATGGCTCTGCTTTAATTTGTTCGGTTATGGTCCACATCGTGCAAGTGTCGCCCTGCTGAACTGGTCGTTGATGCGTTGTACCCATTTGTTGGGCACTACCTATCGCTTTAACAACCCGCATAAAATTCCCAAAGATCGCCCCACCATATTGGTGCTGAACCACCAGAGCATGCATGACATTCCACCGATCATTTGGTTCATGCGACGGCAAGAACCCAAATTTGTGAGTAAAAAAGAGTTGGGCAAGGGAATCCCGAGCGTATCGTACAATCTCAGGTATGGCGGTTCTGCGTTGATCGACCGAAAGGACAGCAAACAGGCGCTCCGCGAAATCGCCAAATTGGGAGAATATATCGAAAACAATGCGCGGGGAGCCGTTATTTTTCCCGAAGGTACCCGGAGCCGTACCGGGCATCCCAAGCCTTTTAAGACAACTGGACTTAAAATACTCTTGAAAAAAGCACCTTCGGCACTGATCGTTCCCATAAGCATCAACGATTCCTGGAAAATGCTGCGCTACGGAAAGTTTCCCAACGGCATTGGTAACCGTATTACTTTTGATGTGCACGAGCCCATTAAAAATGAAGGGGACTTGGATGCGCTCTTAACAAAAATCGAAGCAAAAGTAGTTTCGGGAATAACTTCTTTCAAATGAACGGACCACAATTGATCGAGGACACTATTGCGTTTGTAAAACATACTTTAAAAGGCGCTGAAGGGGGGCACGATTGGTTTCATATACAACGTGTTTTTAACAACGCCAAAAGCATCGCAAAACAGGAACCGGTCGATCCGCTCATTGTTGCCTTGGGGGCTTTATTGCACGATATCGCGGATGCAAAATTTCATGATGGCGACGAGACGGTAGGCCCGAAGGTGGCAAGTACTTTTTTAAGGTCGAAAGCCGTTGCCGATCCGGTATTGACCCATGTGGTAAAGATTGTCGAGAACATCTCCTTTAAAAATAGCTTGGAAACTACGGCCGTTGCCCCATTTAGGTCATTGGAACTGCAGGTGGTGCAGGATGCCGACCGGTTAGATGCCATAGGGGCGATAGGGATTGCGCGGGCCTTTAATTATGGGGGATTTAAAAATCGGGTTTTGTACGACCCTGAAATAGCGCCCGATCTACAGTTGACCAAGGAAGCGTATAAAGCTGCAAAAAGCCCTACAATAAATCACTTTTACGAGAAGTTGCTACTACTTAAAGACCAGATGAACACGCCTACCGGTAAACAAATGGCGGAGGAAAGGCATCAATTTATGTTGGATTATTTGAACCAGTTCTATAAAGAATGGGAAGGCTGATCGAACTTTGTCATTCGGATACCATTTCAAAGTTAAAAGGGATTAATAATCGGGTGTAGGTTTCTTAATGGTGGAATAGTATTACCGCATACTACTTTTAGGGTATTCTCGAAAGCATTTTTTTGTATCTTCAAACACGCCTATAAAACCGGGCTTGGCAAGGGTTTAATCATTTTTGCGTTTCACGAAGTCCTTTTTATGAGCGGTCAATGCTATTTGGAATATTATAAAATGACAAAATAGACATACCGGCGCTCGGAATACTTTGGGCGACCAAAACCAATTCAACAACATGCAAAGAAGAAAGTTCATTAAAAAAACAGCAGCGGCGTCGACCGTTTTTTCCATCGTTCCCAGTTTTGTAATGGGAAAACAACATATTGCGCCGAGCGATACCTTGTATGTTGCCGCTTTTGGAGTAGGCGGCCGGGGTGCCGGTGTAATTCGCGGTATGACGGAAACACAGCAGGTGAAGTTCGTAGCGCTCTGTGATGTGGACGACCGTAGCGCAGCGGAAACCTATGCCAATTATCCCGAAGCCAAGCGCTACAAGGACTTTAGAAAGGTCTATGATAAAGAGCTAAAAAAAATCGATGCGGTTATGGTGGCCACTCCGGATCATACCCATGCTACGATCGCTTTGCCGTTTATGAAGGCAAAAAAGCACGCTTACGTGGAAAAACCCCTCACCCATAATATAAACGAGGCCAGAATGATGACGCAGGTTGCCAAGGAAAACGGTATTGTTACCCAAATGGGCAACCAGGGCGCTTCCAGCGATGGAAGCCGGGAGGCCAAGGAATGGATCCAGTCCGGAATTATCGGCAAGGTATATAAGGTCGACTGTTGGACGAACCGTCCGGTTTGGCCACAGGGCGTTCCGGTGCCCAAAGGGAAAGATCCCATACCGAAAGGCCTGGATTGGGACCTATGGTTGGGACCGGCCAAAATGAGGGATTATAACGATTCCTACTTGCCTTTCAAGTGGAGGGGTTTTTGGGATTTTGGAACTGGGGCATTGGGCGACATGGGCTGCCATATTATGGAAACACCGTTCGGGGTGCTCGATCTGGGTTATCCTACCGAGGCCGAAGCAAGTTGCACCACCAATTGGGTGGGCGATTTTATCGAGGCCGATTATAGTGCTTCCTGTCCCGCTTCTTCCATTGTCCGCCTAAAGTTCAATACTGCCGAGCATGGTGATATTGCCTTGAATTGGTATGATGGAGGGCTTTTGCCCGACTTGCCGGACGAGTTGAAGGATTCCGAAAAAATCGGTGATAGCGGTGGAGGATCTATTTTTTATGGAACCCGTGGTATTTTGGTCTGCGATACCTATTCGCGAAATGCACGTTTGCTACCCTCCGAAACCATGAAACTGCTCAACCCGCCTACACCCTATTTAAAACGCATCGAAGGGGATACGGGAGGACATCAAAAAAACTTTGTGGACGCCTGTTTGAACGGCGGGGAAACCTCATCCGATTTTAAACGGTCGGGCCCACTGACCGAAGCGGTTTTAATGGGGAACCTTGCCATAAAGGCATTTCAGTACAAAAGGCTTAAAGAAGGTAAAAAACTGGGCGATTGGGATCCTTTTGAGTACCCGGGCCGTAGAAAGATCTTGTGGGATGGCGATCAAATGAAAGTCACCAATTGGGATATGGCCAACGAATGGGTAAAGGGTAGCTACCGGAAGGGGTGGGAGTTGTCCTGACAATTAAGGGGGTTTTAGGTAAAAAACTTGTTTTGAATTATTCCGTTTGTGGTATGATTTGTGGTGAGGTCTTTTTATGAAAAATTACGTTTGGGTACTTTTTGTTTCTTTTCCTTTTTTGAGCGGTGCGCAAAGCAATGGTCCCCGCGTTTCCGCATCTTTAGGAGTATTTTATGAAAACGAATTCAACTCAAACTACTATTTGAGCATTGGTGCAGCGAGCGAACTGTTTGCATATAAATTCATAGCTCCCGAAATAGGGGTGGACTATTATATTGGCGGTAAACGTATTGAAGATGTTGGTTTTGGTGAAGCGGGAACACCCAATTACAAAGCTGTTCTTGACAACGATTTTTACAGTATTGTATACTACGTTGCTCCAAAACTTTTCTATGAGAATGATGGTTTACGCTTTCTTTTAATTCCTTCCTATCATTTTGGTAGAACCACTGCGGATGGGTTGTTTCTAGATTCCAACGATGTTAGTATGGAACAGAAGAAACGAGCAAGAAATTATTTTTGGTCGTTCTCTTTAGGTTTAGAAGACAATCGGAACCCCATACATTATGGCCTGTACCTTACTTACACAGGTTTTAATGGTGACAAGGCTTTGAATAAACTGGATTTTACGGAAATAGGATTTTCTGAAAACGATTTTAATACTGGAAATATCGGTTTGTTGTTTAAGGTCGGGTTCGGGTTTAAAAGGAGACAAAACCTTTAAAACAACCGAAACTGTCCATCCTTATGTTGGCGGTGCAGGGATTTGTTCAAACCGGGAAAGTGTTTGTCCTTAAAATAGCGACGTCGGGCCAAACGCACCATACTATGGATTTGTTCCGCAATTTTCCCCTCGCCCCTGTTTCGCAATCCGAAGCGGCTATCGTTTAGGGTGCCGCCATGACATTCCTGAATTTGATGCAGTACCTTGTCGGCTTTGTCCGGAAGGGTCTTTTGTAGCCATTGTGTAAAAATTTGACCGATGGCACCGTTGAGCCGAACTATGGTGATCCCAAAAGAACAGGCGCCGTTTTCGGAGACCGCTCTGGCCAAATTCATGATTTCATGGCTGTTTATTCCGGGAATGATCGGGGCCAGCATGGCATTAACGGGAATACCGTTTTCCGATAGTACCCGTATGGTCTCCAACCTTTTTTTAATGGAAGCCGTACGGGGTTCCAAAATACGGCGGGTCTCTTCCAGAAGGGAAGTCACCGAAACGTTGACCCCGACCAGTCCATCCTCATGCAAGGCTTTTAACAACTCCAGATCGCGGAGGATCAAACTGTTTTTGGTGATGATTCCCACGGGATGTTTGTACTTTAAAAACACCTCAAGGCATTCCCGGGTTATCCCGTACTTTTTTTCTGCCGGCTGGTAACAGTCGGTATTGCCCGATAGTACTATGGTCTTGGCCTCCCAGTGTTTACTTTTCAGCTTTTTTTCAAGCAGTTGTGCGGCCTGTTTTTTAACCAATATCTTACGCTCAAAATCGAGACCGGCGCTATACCCCCAAAACTCATGGGTGTTTCGCGCATAACAGTAGATGCACCCATGCTCACACCCTTGATAGGGGTTCATGGAATATTCCATGCCCACATCTGGGCTGGTAACCTTGTTTACAATGGTTTTTGGAAAAATGGGAAGGTATTGGGTATGGTTATTATCCGCTTGCTCCCCGTCAACACGGCAAAATTCCAAAAAGTCGTCCCGTGTCTCGTGGCGGAACTCCAGAAATCTATTAAAGGTGTTTTCTTGTGCTCCCCGTCCCTTAAGATACTTGTCCGACATAAAATTTGATTATTGGAATTAATCCAAAAATATGGATTAATTCCAATAATTGTTTCGTGCCTATGTTAAAGATTCATAGATGTGCCTTACCAGCGTCCATTTAGTACCAAATGGTAACAGCGGTCGAAAAATGGACCAATAGCTTTGTAGCCTAATGCGTAAGTAAAAATCATGCGAATAGTAACGCTGTTAAGTCTGATTGTTATTGCAACAACATTTGTAAAAGCTCAGGGCAAAAATTATCCGGAAACGGTCGTTTCAGTCGATATCGAAAGTACATTATCTCCAAAAGAAACGTTTGAATACATTGTTCCCATTCCCTTGGAACATATTTTCCAACCGTATAAGAACATACCGGGAATTGACAGTACGAGCAATAAAGAACCCTGGTATCGATCGGGGATGCGCAGGACCGTTTACTTTGATGATGGAACCTCTTCCGAAGAAACGCTTCTAAGTGTAACACCGCACACCGGTTTTACGTACAAAGTGAATGGTTTTACCAATTCTCTTAAAGGATTGATAAAACAAATTAATGGCAGTTGGACATTTACCGAAACCGAAGTGGGTAAAATTCATATTCGTTGGACCTACCAATTTGTTCCAAAGAATTTTTTTGCTCGGTTGCTGATCCATACAATTGTAAAGAAACGAATGAAAACGCCAATGACCAATGCCTTGACCAAAATGAAAGATGAGTTGGAAAGTGGCAATCTGTACCGTTACGAAAGAAGCGTAGGAAATTGGTAATTTAGCCGTAATGGAGAGCCTGATCAACTATTTGTTACAATACGGACAACTAAATGCACAACAGGTCGAGTTGATTGAAAACTCGGTCAAATCGGTAACATTAGGTATTGGAGACTATTTTTCGGAGGCAGGGAAAACAGCCGATCAAGTTGCTTTCGTGCAAAAAGGAATTTTACGGGTATGCTATTACAACAAAGAGGGTCAAGAAATTACCCGTTACTTTATTGAAGAAAATAATTTTGCGGTCGACTTGAATAGTTTTGATCTTCAAATTCCATCAGGGGAGTATATTCAGGCCATTGTTCCTACACAATTAATTGTTTTTAACCGGGAACAACTCAAAAATCTTACGGATACGATCGTAACTTGGGACAAGATCATTGGCAAAATAACCAACAAAGCATTGATGGAAAAAGTAAATAGAATAAGTCCAATGCTTGCGGAAGATGCAAAAACCAGATATACCGAATTCCATAATCGTTTCCCAACCTTGGTCAACCGCATCCCATTGAAATACTTGGCTTCGTATATCGGTATCACAAAAAATTCTTTGAGTAGAATTCGCAAGGAATTGACAAAATAGAACACTACCAAACATGCTGTTCCGCAATATACTTGTATGCCCTTTAGCGCGGATTAGGATTTAAAAAAGATACCGGAATCGAATACAAAATCAAAAAAAAGAGCTTACTCTTCCAAGTTCAGTGTGTCTTTGGGAATTTCGGGAACCGGGGTTGCAGTGGTGTCGATTAGAACACTGTCCAGAACTTGGGTCGGCTTCATATCCAGGTCGTCCGTTTTGTCAGGATACAGTTCTGCATCCGTAATACCTTCGGAAGCTTTCCAGGTTTCGCCCAGTTGATGGAGAATGGTACTGGTCCATTGGGAAGGGTGTTTGGCATCGATCCAGATGACATCGCGATATTCGGCGTCTACAAGCGCAAGGTCGGGTGTGGCCGCTCCATCGAACTGTTTGCTGTTCGTATCGCGGATGGCCGCAATGGTGCCCAGCACAAAAAGCCTTTTTTTACCGGCAAGCTCCTTAATAAAAGGACGAAATTCTACCGGTCGGTTTGCCGACCAATCGTACTCTTTTCGCGATTCCACCACTTTTAACGGCATGGCGGATACTCCGGCCAATCCCTCCTTTTTCTTGGCGTGGTCGTAATAGTATAATTTGTTGGTGCCATCCGCGGGAATTAATACGCTAAAGGCAAGACTGGTTCGCTCGTCACCAATGGGCTCCAGCCCGAACCAATGGTGTAGGCCGTTTGAGGCATCGACCTTCATTCCTTCAAAATTGAAGTCCGTCACGTAGGGCTGCTGATTTTGATCTTGGGGCAATTCCGGTATTTTGACTGCGGTTTTCATATTCCATGGCAGCGGATCGGTGAAACCACCCAAAAATTGAAGCGATTGCGCCTGTATGCGCGATATTTTTTCGGCCAGCGTGTTCTGCCCTTTTAAGTAGGGATGGTTTTTGATTTCCGATTGTGGAATATAGGTGCCCTTTCCGATAGTGACCCGTTCTACATAATCGTTGAGGTCATGTACCCCGGCGTCGATGACCATAACACCCCCATAGGTAGGATACGGAAAAAAGAAACCCTTCCATTTGATCAGGTTGACTACCTGTACCCATTTCCCATCATCGTTTTTCATGTAAAAAACATCACTGGGCTCCATGGTGAACAATTGAAATAAGTTGAAGCGCTGTACTACGGCATTATAGGTGTTGCGGCTAAAGGCCAGGGACTCTCCAATGGAAAATGTTACCGGAATACGGTTTTCGTTCGAAAAACGGGGAAACGGCGAGGTGCTCTCTACGGTAAATAGCTCCTCTGTATTGTCGTTCATGCGCTGCCAGGTGTACTCCTTGGCCGGTTGTACCGCCATGGTCCATTGGTTGGTACTGTCCAAACGTACCAACTGGGGCAGGGATACCTCTTGTGTTTCGCCTATGGACTCGTAGGCCATGGTAACGATGTTGTTGAAAGGCTGGATCCGTTCGTTCTGGGTCAACGGAAGTTCGTCAAGCGCTATCAGGTTCAAGTTTTTGTACACGTTATAGGTTTGCATATACTGGTAGAGGTTCAGCTTAAACCCCGCGAACCACAGACTGGCAAAAAAAGCAACGATTCCGGTCAGGATCAACACCCGCCTTCCCGCGCCTATCGCATTTCTAAATTTGGATAGCGTAAACCAAAGGAAGCCTGCGGACAGGAGGAGGATGAAAATATACTTGCGCAAAAACAATAGCGCCGGTTGGTAATCGTCCCTTAGGAAAAATAGTAACCCTACCAGAACGATACCGATCAGCACGATAATGCGTTTTTGTTTTTTTCCTTTTTGCCAAAATTTCTTGATCATGTTTTTAGTTTTAAATACTGCGTATTTAGTAGTAAGTATGTAGTCAATAGTGTCCGGTTGTAACTAAAAGATTTTCAATTGGTTGCAATTGTCGTTCTTTGAAATTTGAAATTCGTTC